>CAMCME010000032.1 GCA_945875925.1 Rickettsia typhi
GGATTGCCACCAAAAGTATTTTTAAGTCAGCAGCAAAATATTGCTAATTTTACTGATTCCATTGTAAGTAAAAATATTAACAAATTTAGCTCTGGCTAAAAAATAAAATTCTCTCCTGAAGTTGGGGGATTTTTGGGGGCTAGGACAGATGGTGTGTTGATTTTACCAAAGAGCAAAGAGATCACTTAACTGATTCTCTTGGGAATTTGGTCCTTATCAGCAGTAAAAAAAATTCTTCTCAAGGAAGGTTGGAATATGAAGTCAAAAAACAAAAGTATTTTGAAAGTAGAATAAGTACATGTCCAAACTCCTTACGAGTTCTAACTTTGAACGATAAGTGGGATAAAAATTCTTTAGAAAGCAATCACAAGACATCCTTGGAGAAACTCAAAGAATATTATGAGTTTAGTGGATAAAACCTCTTTTTACCTTTTTCCAACCTTGTTGTGATTAATTGACACTTTTAAAATTCAGGGATAATTTTTGAAATATGGCATATTTTAAAAAATGTGCTGTCTAAATTTAAATACCTAAAAAATATAAAGTTATTATGAGAGCATTAAATGTAACTGTTGGAGAAAATGGTAGAATGATAATTCCTGCCGCTTTTAGAAAACAATTGGATATTAAGCCAGGTGATGAATTCATCATGTCTATATCTGCTGACAATGATATAATAGTTCACAGCCCTAAACAATCTTTGCACAAACTTCAGCAGCTTTTCAAAAAAGGAAAAGAAAGCTTCGTTGACTCCCTCTCAGAAATGAGAAAGAAAGAGGAGATTTAGAACTATGCAAAATAAAATTGTAATTGATGCCTCTGCAATATTAGCACTTCTTAAAATGGAAGAAGGTCATGAGAAGGTAGCGGAGAGATTAGATGATGCGATAATATCAAGTGTAAATTTTTCTGAAGTAATAACTGTGATTGCCAGAAACGGCTTTGGAACCGAAGATGTAATCAAGTCTTTAAAAAATACCTTCCTTCACATTGTTGAGTTTGATACTGAACAAGCAATTATCGCCGCTACTCTTGATAAGACCACTAAAAAACACGGCCTTTCTCTTGGAGACAGAGCTTGCTTGGCCTTAGCAAAACACAAAAACCTTCCAGTTATGACTTCAGATAAGATTTGGAAAAAATTAAATTTGGGTGTTGAGATTCAATTAATAAGATAATTCCTGATATTAAGGAGAAGGCGCTGATATGAAAATCAAGATAATGCAGTCATAAAACAAAGGGATCAAATCCCATCCTGCGGTGCTTTGGGATAATCGGCTAAATTTAAAAATTCTAAAAACATGAACAAATTCAAAAACATCCAAGCGATGGCGCAGAGAAGGAAGGGTGGGGAAGAAGCTTTGTTTGGGCTTTTGCCAAAAGTTATTTCTAAGGAAGAATTGCGCAATAAGGGCGATGATCGGTTTTTGTCGATGATAACAAGATGTGTTTTTAATTCGGGTTTTCATTGGCAGGTAATTACGAAAAAATGGCCTAGTTTTGAAGAGGCATTTTTTGGCTTTGATTTGGGTAAGTTGGCTTGTTTGTCGATTGAGCAGTGGGATGCTTATTACAAAGACAAACGCATTGTGCGAAACGGGCAGAAGATTAATTCACTGATTCACAACACTCAATTTGTGATGGATGTGGCGAAAGAGCATGGAAGTTTTGCAAAATTTATTGCGAATTGGCCTCAGGAAGATTTGGTGGGATTATTGGCTTATTTGAAGAAGCATGGAAGTAGGCTTGGTGGAAATACCAGTCAGTATTTTTTGAGATTTATGGGCAAAGATTCTTTTATTTTGTCGCCAGATGTGACGGCTGCTTTGAGACAGGCTGAGCTAGATGTTAGAGATTATCCAACTACAAAACGCGAGCTGCAATTGGTGCAAGATGCTTTTAATGAATGGCATCAGCAAACTGGGCTGCCTTACACGCATATTAGTAAGATTTTGGCTTTCTCGATTGGCGAGAATTATGTGAGTTAACTAGTATGAAATAGAAGAATTTTAACGGATAAAAACATTCCATTAAATAATAGCGAATATAAAAACTATTTTAAGGCTCTAATCTACCTACAAAATATAATTTTTAAATTGTGACTATGGTGTACCCCGCAACTATTGCTGGGGTAACATCTAATGTAACAAAAGTTCAAAATAACTCATCCAAAATGTCAAAATTTCAGCCGCAACAAGTTAAACAAATTTCTTACTTGCAAGATTTTAAATGCGCAGCTGCGTCTTGTGTGGACAGCTGTTGTGTGGGCTGGATTGTTGGCGTGTCGCAAGATAATAAGAAATTTTATGAAGAGCAAAATTCAGAAATTTTACAATATGTAGAGCCGCAAAATGACAAGGAATTTCAGATGTTGCGTTGTGATGATGGTAGCTGTTCGCAATTAGAAAATAATTTATGTTCGGTGCAGAAAAATTTCGGAGAAGCATATTTGCCAGACATTTGTTACACCTTTCCTAGAAGTTACAAAAAAATTTCTGGCGAGGTTTACATGGCGGCTAATTTGGCCTGTCCGGAAAGTTTAAAAGTGGCGCTATTTAATAATAAAGTTGGTGATTTTTCAAAATGGGATGAGGTTGAACAAAGCCGTCCTAAAGCTGGTTTGTACAACTATTCTGGCGAAAAATCCGTTGTGCTGAAAGGTGATAATGTGGTGAATATTTTTAGTGCAATTGTTGAAATGATTGATGAAGACAGCTGCAACAGCGATTATGCAATGTCTAAATTATTGCTTTTGACTAGGCAAATGGATCAAAAAGATGATTTTGATTGGCTGAATTTGAAAAGTGAAATTGCCCAAATTTCTAAAGATAAAATAGCTAAAATTGCAGCGGAGAATTTTGCTAAAGTGACGGTGCAAAATGACCTTTTTGGATTGTTAAAAGCAATTTTCGTTTTAACAAAAATCGACAGACCAAGATATAATAAAGTGGTGGCGGTGATTAAAGAATGTGGGGGAGATTATGAATTAAGCGAAGAGGATTTTCTAAAGAATTATGAGATGATTCTTAAATCTTGGAATAATTCACAAAATAATTTTGATCAGATTTTAAAAAATTTTATTAAAGCCAAACTCAGCTATAGAACTTTTTTAATTGGTCTAGAAAATAAACAACAAAATATTACAGCATTTGCTTTAGAATATTTGGTAATAAAAATGGCCTTGATGTGCTTTAATCACAAGCTGCAGAGAAAAATGACAGCGGAAGAAATTATTGATGTGATTCAACCTTTAACTAAAAGATTTTACGGCTTAAAAAATGACAAATTGCAGAATTTTTGTATAGATTTGCAATGGCAAGATTGTGGAAAATTAATTGCGGTTTTGCTGAATTTTTCTCAAGACAGAAAATCTAAATTTTCTCAATTGATCTCGAAAATTTCGTCTAAATTTTAATCCTTATTAGCCGAAAATTCCCCCGCTTTTTCCCAAGCCATTTTTCTTTCTGCTTCAGTTAATTCATATCCTGCAACCTTGCCACCCATAATTCGGTGAATAATTGGATCAGATTTTTCAGGATGTTTTAAACCCAAAATATGACCAAATTCGTGACTGAGAGTTCGGCTGAAAGAACCTCTTTGAAAATTGTCGTGATCTTCAACTTTCAAACATTCTTGTGGAGGAAGTTTGGCGTGAGAAAATTTGTTGCTCCACCCAGCAATCACAATGCGCTTATGCCTAGGAAAAGTTATGCCTTGCAAAGTATTTCCTAAAAATGGCACTACATAAATATTCACCAAATTTTTGTCTTCTGATTTCAGTGGAAATAAAGCCAGTAAATCGCGCACTTCTCGATTTTTTTCTATTCCTTTTTCATCGCGTGATGAGTTTAAAATTCCTGTAATTGCTTCTTGGCGGCCTTTTGGATCTGATTTAATATTTTCAATTCCAACCACTTGCCATTCAATATTTGCTTGCGACCAGATTTTATTCACTTCAGGTATGATGCTTTTATTGATGATTTCTGAAGTTAGCCAATTAGTCATCAAAACACCATCTTTGGTCATTTCTAAGTCATCCACTAAATAGAATTTTACTGAGATGATTTGTTTGTTTGATGAAGAATTTGCAGGTGAGGTGGAGAAGAGAAATAGTGTGAGAATTAGAGAGAATATTTTTGGAAGTGAGTTCTTCATTGTTGTGGAGGTTGTTTGAATTGTGAATTTTTGATCTTAAATTTTGGTAATTATCCCTTGACAACAAGTAAGTAATCTTTACAGTTGGCTCAGTTGTTAATCAAACGAGTCAATTATGAAAAAAGAAAAATTCACAATTAAGCAGTTCAATAAAAAATATCCGAATGACGATGCTTGCCTAGACGAGGTTTTCGCAAATCGTTACGGGCATTTAGAAAATTGCCCTGAGTGCAAAAACTCTTTCAGCTATCACCGCGTTTCAGATCGCAAATGTTATGCTTGCGCTTGGTGTTCTTTTCAGATTCACCCGCTCGCAAATACAATTTTTCACAAGTCTTCAACCAGTTTGAAAAATTGGTTTCACGCAATCTTTCTTTTTTCCTTTTCTAAAAACGGCGTTTCAGCAATGGAGCTTCATCGCCAAATCGGCGTTACTTACAAGTGCGCTTACCGCATGGGTCAGCAGATTCGCAAGCTCTTCGATGAAGATATTGAAAAACTTCAAAATACCGTAGAAATTGATGAAACTTACTACGGAGGCAAAGAAGCAAACAAGCACGCCCACAAAAAAACTCCAAACGCTCAAGGCAGATCAACAAAGAAGAAAACTCCTGTGTTGGCTGCGGTTGAAAGAGACGGCAACATTATCGCTAAAGTTGTCGGCAATACTTCTAGCTCAGTTATTCAGCCTTTCGTAAAGCGAATATCTCGCTTACTGCCGAAATCAAAACTGATGAATATCGCGGCTACAGCAATTTAGGCAAACTTGGCTATAACCATGATACAGTAGATCATGGCAGAAAGCAGTTTGTGAAAGGAGCTGCTCACACCAACAATCTTGAAGGCTTTTGGTCTCAACTCAAAAGATCAATCAACGGCACTTATCACTTCGTAAGCCCTAAGCATCTTCAAACTTATGTGAATGAATTTGCTTACCGCTACAACAGAAGAAAAGCGACTACGCCTTTGTTTTCTTCTTTGGTGGCAAAGGTTTGGATGCCTTGCTAATCAAGGCATTAAAGACTGCTTTGTTAGCTGATTTTTGTATCGTTTTAAGTTTTGGCTTTTTGTGAGGCATACGTTTCATCAAGTAGTTTTGGATCCAACATTATTGCCGGACGCTCAGAAATGTCTTTGAGAATTTTTTTGTATTTACACTCTCCAAAAAATGACAGTATCCCAAAAATAAAAAACCCCGCTATCGCCCCAATAAAGATAAGCAACCATATCCCTTGCGACATGGTCAAATCTATCTTGTTATCTTGAGCAATACGCGACAAAAGATCGACCTTACTTTCCCACGCCCCGATTATGTAGGTAGCGCACGACAACGATATTGCAAAACATTTAGGTTTTTTGACTGTAAGAAACTCCTGAAACTTTCCGTGTTCAATCATATGCCATTTGGTTGTTTCTGGCATTGTAACAAGAAACTTTGAAAGCCCGTCAAAAGAAGGAATTGGTTTTTTCCCTTTACTCTTTTTTGCCACCATCCCCCCCATCTTGCTTCGTTCCTTGCACTAAGCCCATCATTACAGCATTGTAATATTTGGTATTTCCGCAATTGTTGCAAATGACCATTGCTTGCGGATATGAAACCCCTCCAAGCTGGATAGAATTGTTTTGTAAGACTATCGGAGTTACTATGTGATCTTGTACGCTCCAATGCGAGCTTCCACAAGTCTCGCATCCCATCTTGTTGTTTGTTTTTTTCTGTAACCATTCGATAGCTTTTTGTTGTAATTCACTCAGTGGCGGATTATTATTTTGTTCACTCATAGGGCTGTTTTTGATTAAGTTTTTAAAGTTTTCCCAACTTCAAAACCTATCAGAGCAGTCCTATGAAATCAATTTATTTTCCCTTTATACTTGTTGAAAGGGGATAATTGCCAAAATAATAATAGCCAGCCGCATCTAAAAAATTCTTGTCAATTTCACTTTTCAAAAATAGCGTGAGACGGCTTTATAAAAGCTTTAATCACTACATATTCACAAAAATTAAATAAAAAAATTTATGAAAAAATTCATCGCAATAACTTCAATAATTAGCGCTTTTGCAGCTTCATCTGCCTTGGCTAAAACCGAAGGGAATTTTGTTGAGCTAGATATTTTGCAAGTTCACTCTAGCAACAAATATCAAATTAATGAAAAAGATACCGACACAGCAAAATTCAAAGATTCATCTCTTGGTTTTGGCGTAAGTTACAAACATGCCTTTAATCTTGATAGAATATTTCTGGCTCCGGGTGTATTTTTTGATAGGCTTGGCACAGAAGCTAAACAAAGCGGAGACAATGCGGCAGCTCAATATCGCTATGGTGCAAAGCTTGATATCGGTTATGACTTCACTGAAAAATTTGCAGCTTATCTCACAAATGGCATTTCAAATGTGAAATATAAAATCAATTGGAGCGGCGTTAATGGAGCTGAATCTGATTCAAAGTTAGGATATTTTATTGGCCTTGGTTCGTCTTACAAAGTTGCTAAAGATGTGTCTGTAAATCTAGAATATAACATGCAGTCACTACTTGTTGATACTCCAGACAAAACAGGTGCTGTTAAGTTAAGATCAAATATTGGAGTTTTAAAGTTAGGAGTTTCTTACAACTTCTAGTTGTATAATTTTCTTTACCTCGCATAGAAATATGCGAGGTTTTTATTTTATGATTCTAAAAAAATCATTTCCAAAATCATTATAAATAAATCCAATAAACCTTCATTATCATGGCTTCATAATATCTTAAAGATCATTTCATCGCTTAATCAATATAATACAGATTCTTATATCTACTATTCAAAACCCAAATATAAATTGAACTATTCATTTTAGTTTTTTTACCTGAAGACTGTTAAACCAATTTCATCTGCAAGTTTAGTTAAAATCATCTAATCAAAATGTTTTTAGAAGGTCGAATCGCAAGTTAGTTTCGAGTCTAAATTCTGATTGTGAAATTTAAGCTTGTCGAAAAATTGCGATTAATTTTATTAACCTAAAAATCAATCTCGTGATAAAATCTTCTAAAAAATTATCAAAATCAGCATTGGGATTATGCGTTGTGGCAGGACTTACTTTGCCTTTGAAGAACGCTTTAGCGTCTGGTTTTGGTGCAGATTTATATTCAACTTCTGGCATTGCCACTTCTTATGCTGGTTCATCTGCTGGTTCTCACGATATTAGTGACTCTTTTGTTAACCCTGCGAATTATGATCAAGCTAAAAATACTCAATTTTTGATCGCAGCTTCTTATTTAAAATTAAAAATCGATCCAGATAAAACTACCGGAAAATATTACAACAGCAATTCAGTCAGCGGAAAAGAAAGTAATAATGCTGGCGTCAATGTAGTTGTGCCTTCTCTTTTTGTGGCAACTCCAGTAAGTGACAAAGTTAAAGTTGGTTTAAGCATCACAAGCCCATATGCATTATCTACAAGCTATGGCAACAATTGGGTTGGGCGTTATACTGCGATTGACAGCTCAATCAGTTCAGTAAATTTCAACCCAGCTTTTTCTTATGAAGCAACTGATAAACTTTCTTTAGGTGCTGGTTTACAAGTTCAGTATATCGAAGCCGTTTTAACCAGTGCAGTTGATGTTGCAACAGCTCTAGGTGGAATAGCGGGTACGCAAGACGGATTATATAAAGCCAAAGGAAGCGATGTTGGATATGGTTATAATCTTGGTTTGAAATACAAAATCACCGACCAAGTAAAATTCGGTTTAAGCTATCGCTCTAAAATCGATCATAAACTTCAAGGCACAGCTCAATTATCTGATCCAACTGTTGGAGCTTCTTCTTACTTTAGCATGAAAGTAACCACTCCAGAATCAATGAATGCTGGTTTGTCTTTCAAAGCCACTGACAGAGTTGAATTAATGTATGATGTTAACTGGACTCGTTGGTCAAGAGTTCAAGGTGTGAATATCTCGGCAGCAAATTCAGCTTTAAGCAACAGCGTTGCTTTCAATTGGCATGATAGCTGGAGAAATTCGGTTGGTATGAACTATGAGGCTAACGAAAAATGGTTGCTTAGAACTGGTACTGCTTACGAAAAAGATGCTATAGATGGTAATTCTCGCAGCCCTTCAATTCCAACTGGTAACAAAATTTGGTTAAGTTTTGGTGCTAGTTACAAGGTTAATCAAAGTTTTACAGTTGATGGTGCTTACTTACATCAATTCTACAGAAATGCTAGAACTCACATTGCTAATGATAACACCGGAATTCCAACAAGTAGTTTGGAAGCACAATATAAAACTAGTGTAGATGTTATCTCAGTAGCTTTAAAATGGGAATTCATGTAGTTCCTTTGAAGAATTTTTCTTAAAAATTTAAGAGAAATTTAAAAAGTAATTCACCTCTGAGGCTTTTCTCAAGGTGAATTACTTTTAGTTAGTAAAAAAGTTGGTTGCGATATTTATCCTTAAAAAAGATCTCTCAATTAGTTTGATTAAAAATCCTAAATCCTACTAGATATGAAAAAAAATACACCAAACAAAATCCACACAAGCAACGATGATATAGCTGTAATTGGTCTTAGCTGTTATTATCCGGGTGCTAAAACCCCAAAAGATTTCTGGCAAAATATTCTCGCCAAAAGACAGCAATTCCGCGACATGCCAAATTGTCGCTTACCACTAAAAGAATACTGGCATCCTGAAAAAAAACATCCTGATACAACTTACGGGCGAAAAGCTGCGGTAATAGATGGTTACAATTTCGATTGGAAAAAAAGAAAAATCACAAAAACTAGTTATGAAAGCACTGATATAGTGCAATGGCTTGCCCTAGATACAGCTTTGGCGGCTTTGGAAGATGCTGGATTAAATTTCCAAGAAATGACCGATAAAGATAAAACTGGCGTGATCGTTGGTAACTCTTTAACGGGAGAATTCACGCGTTCTGAAAATATGCGTTTGCGTTGGCCTTATGTGCGTAAAGTTTTGAAAAAAACCGCACAAAAATTTGATTGGTCGGCTGAAAAAACTGCTGAGTTTGAAAAAGAAATGGAGATTTTATATAAATCTATTTTCTTCCCAATAACCGAAGACAGCTTGGCTGGCGCACTTTCTAATACAATTGCTGGAAGAATTTGTAACTTCTGCGATTTCCACGGAGGTGGTTATGTTGTGGATGGCGCTTGCTCATCTTCAATTTTGTCAGTAATCACAGCAGCTAATGCTTTATCATCTAAAGAAATGGATGTGGCAATTGCTGGTGGTGTGGATATTAGTTTGGATACTTTAGAATTAGTTGGATTCGCGAAAGCTGGAGCTTTGACTGACAAAGAAATGAAAGTTTACGATGAAAATCGCAGCGGTTTTATGCCAGGCGAAGGCTGTGGTATGGTGGTTTTAAAAAGACTTGAAGACGCTAGAAGAGACGGCAATAAAGTTTACGCAGTTTTAAAAGGTTGGGGCATTTCTTCTGACGGAAAAGGTGGCATCACCGCTCCAAGCAGCACAGGTCAATCAATGTCATTAATTCGTGCTTATGAAAGAGCGGGAATGACACCAAATCAACTTCACTTCATTGAAGGTCATGGAACTGGAACAGTTTTGGGAGATGCAACTGAACTTAACGCTATCAAAAAAACCTTCGATCACTTTCATGAAAAGCATGAAAAAAATTGTGGCATGACTTCTTTAAAATCAGTTATAGGACACACTAAAGCCGCCGCTGGTATTGGTGCATTTATTAAAACTTCCATTGCTCTAAATCAAAGAATAGTTCCGCCAACTTCTGGCGTTAATGTTCCAAACGCAATTTTTGGCAGCGATAATTTTCCACTTTATCCTCTAATCACAGGAAAAAGATATCCACAAGATGCAATTTTAAATGCTGGTGTTTCAGCTATGGGTTTTGGTGGAATCAACAGCCATGTGGTTTTATCTTCAGGTGATAAACCTTTTGCAGAATTCAAAACTAAAATTGACGAAGAAAAATTATCTTTCTCCAATCAAGATTCTGAAATCTTTGTCTTCAGCGCCGATAATCAAGATGCATTGTTACAAAAATTAAAATCATCAAAAGAATCATCACTTGGAATTTCTTACGCCGAACTTGCTGATTTGGCTAAATTAACCAGCGAAGAAGTTTCAGCAAAAGAAAATTTCCGCTGCGCTTTAGTTGCAAAAAATCCAGATGAATTGCAAAGAAATTTGCCTGAAATTATTCGTTATTTAGAACATAATATTGTTGAAGAAGGCAGCGTTTTTAAATCAGATAAATTTTCTTTCTGTTTAGGAAATAAAGTTAAACAACCTGAAATTGCCTTTCTATTTCCGGGACAAGGTTCACAAAGACTTAACTCGGCAAAAATTCTTACTCAAAGATTTTCTTGGGCAAAATCTATTGTTGATGAACTTGATACAATCGCCAAAAAAGAAGTTGGATATATCATAAGCGAAAGATCTTTTTTCGATATTGCGAAAGTTGTTAAAGAAGAAGAAATCAAAGATTTGACTACAAAGTTAGCAGAATCAAAAATTGCCCAGGCCGCAATTGTTTCATCTTCAATAATTTGGAGTAATTTTCTAAAAAAACTTGGCATTAATCCAAGCGTTGTTGGTGGACATAGTTTAGGTGAATTGGTCGCGCTTCAAGAGGCGGGGGCTTATGATGTTAAAACTCTTTTCAAACTTGCAGTTCTTCGTGGTTATGAAATGAGCAACACCAAAACCACAGGCAAAATGATCAGCTTGGGTTGCGATGAAAAACAAGCCAAAGAAATTATTTCAAAAATTAAAGATGTAGAAATTGCTAATTTGAACAGCCCTGAACAAACCATTTTTTCGGGCACTTCAGAGGCAATTGACGCTGTTTACGCAGAAGCTAAAAAAAGAGGATTATCTGCTCACCCACTTCCAGTAAGCAATGCTTTCCATTCAAAAATTATGAATGAAGCGGCGGAAAAATTCGGCAAAAAATTAAATTTAGAAAAAGAATTTAAGTCAGAATCTGTAAGCTTTTTATCTTCAAAATTAGGTAAAAAAGTTACCACAAAGCTTGATCTAAATTCTCATCTTTCATCGCAAATTACTTCTCCAGTTCGTTTCATCGACATGGTGAAAGAGCTTTCTAATTTAGCAGATTTCGTGATTGAAGTTGGCTCTGGTGAAGTTTTATCCAGATTAGTTGCCAGAATTACAGATGGCGAAACTCCTTGCCAAACTGTAGAAAAAACTTCGGGAAGTTTCTTCGAAGTTAATTATTTACTGGCCAATCTTTTCGTCAGAAATGTCGAAATTAATTGGTATGCGCTATATGAAAATCGTCTGACTCTGCCATTTAGAAAACCGTCAGAACTTAGCTTCATTGTTAATCCTTTAGAAAGATCTTTAGAAGATGCGGCCCTTGAAGGAAATGCTTTTGCAGATATTGATCAACAAGCAAACAATCAAAGAGAAGGTGCAGTAGTTTCTGAAAATAATCAGCAAGGCGCCTTCTCAACTGTGGAAAATTTATTAGTTAAAATTGCCGCTAAAAAAACTGGCTTTGATGAAAGTTCAATTTCCATGCATCACAGAATCTTGGATGATCTTAATTTGGATTCGATTAAGTCAGGTGAATTTGTGGGCGAAGTTACCAGAACTTTGGGAATAAAAGCTTTAGATGTGAGCAAATTCGCCAATTCAAAATTGGAAGAAATTGCTGAAGTTTTAAAAGTTGAAATGGCTAATAATCCTAATGGAGCAGGCCTTGAAGGATCTAAACAAGATAATTGGGTAAGAGCTTTCGCGATAGCAAAATCTACAGAAAAATTAGCCACCCAAGAGCAATTTTTAAAAGGAAAAAGAATCGTAGTTGCGGCCTTTAAAAATTCTGATTGGTGCGAAGCGCTTTTGAAAGAATTGAATAAAAATGCTAAGGCTAAATATTTCAATTTAAGTTCGGGCGATCTGAAAGAAATTG
Source organism: Rickettsia typhi (assembly GCA_945875925.1). GTDB lineage: Bacteria > Pseudomonadota > Alphaproteobacteria > Rickettsiales > UBA1997 > UBA2645. Next base: position 12,070 of record CAMCME010000032.1, read on the forward strand.
TAGGATGTCATGTGATAGTGATTATGCCTGAACAAAAACTGGATTATAAAAATATCGATGTGAAGGCTAGAGTAGAGATGATTGCGAAGTTGAATCAACTTTCTTTCACAGATTTAGATTCTTTAAATGTCATCCATTTTGATAATGAAGTTCAATCATTATTTGCCAGTATCCATCATGAAAATCCGAGTTTAAAAGTTCGTGTAATTGACATTAATGCAAAACTAAATCTTAAAAAATTAGTCGGCATCATTGGTTCTGAATTGCAAAATCCAGCAAGTTTTATCTCAGCTTCTTATGACGAAAAAAACAAATATGTTAAATATCCAACACTAGCTTCAGATTCTGATAAAAATCGTAATATCACTTGGACAAAAAAAGATGCCAAGAGAGATGTAGTCCTTGTTACAGCTGGTGCCAAAGGTGTTACCAAAGAGTGTGTTTTACATTGGGCTAAAGATAAAAATATTTCTTTAGCACTTTTAGGAAGAAGTTCAGAGGCGGATGAAGAAGTAAAAAAATCTCTCGTTGAATTTGCCGAAAATAAAATCAAATGCCGTTATTATTCTTGTGATGTTGCAAATGAAGAATCTGTGAAAAAAGCGGTGGAAGCTGCTCAAAAAGATTTAGGCAAAATCACGGCTGTAATTCATGGCGCGGGAACAAACTCTCCGCGCTTATTCAACAAGGTTCGCAGCGACGAAGCTTATACTGAAATTTCTCCAAAAGTTTTGGGAATTATTAATGTATTAAACTGTGTTGATCAAAAAAACCTAAAAATTATCGGCGTTCTTTCTTCAGTTATTGGCTATACTGGAATGCAAGGAAATGCTTGGTACGCATGGTCTAATGAGACTATTGAAAAACTTTTAGGCGAGTATCAAAAGAAAAATCCTCAAACCGCAATTTGCGAACTTGGCTATAGCGTTTGGGAAGAAGTTGGAATGGGTGTTAGAATGGGAAGTGTTTCAACCCTTGCTAACATTGGTGTTATGGGCATTTCTAGACAAAAAGGTGTGGATAGCTTCATCAGATTGATGGACAAAGATTTAGGAACTAACAATTTCATCATTGTTTCTGAGATGGGCAAAACCCTTGATACTTGGAACCACAAATTGCCAGCCAAACCAAAAGCCAATCGCTTTTTAGAAAATATAATTAAATTTGAACCAATGGTGGAATTGGTTTCTGAAATTTCTCTAAATTTAGAAACTGATTTCTATGTGCGAGACCATGATTTCCAAGGATCTTTCTTATTCCCAACCGTGTTTGGTTTAGAAGCGATGGCGCAAAATGTGGCGCATTTAATGGGAATTGAAAGTTTTAAAGAGCCGTTTGAAATAAATGATTTAAATTTGGATAAGCCAATTGTTGTTGATGTAAAAACTGGTAAAAAAATTCGTGTTAGAGCTTACGCGGAAAGCTCTAGTAATGTTTCTGTAGAAATCACAACTCAAGATTCTGATTTTACAGAAAAATATTTCTATGCGAATTTTGATTTGAAAAAATCGCCAAAGAAAATTTCTGTTTTCAAAGATTCTATCAAAAAATTACCAATAAATCCGCAAGAAGATTTATATGGCGGATTCTTATTCCAAGGCCCTTTATATCGAAAATTAAAGACCATAAATCAACTTTCTACGGATGAAGTAATTTGTAAGATTGATCCAAAATATAATCCAAAAACTAGCAAAGTTTCAGAATTTTTCGGTAAAAATTTTGATAATGAATTGATACTTGGAAATCCTTTTGCAAGAGATGTATTGCTACAGACTGTTCAGCTTTGCAACACTGATCGTCTATTATTGCCGATCAAAATACAAAAAATAATTATCTTTAAAACTGGCTTCAACCATGCGGAATTATCTTCCAAAACCAAAATTATCAGCAGAGATAATGATGGTGGACTTGTAGATTCTGATGTTATTTTAACTGATGGAAGCTTTGTAACAGAAGCTCTCATAGGATACCAAACCAAAATGGTTGGTAATTCATTGAAAGCAAATTTCACAATTGCTGATTTACTTGATCCAGCAAAATATGATTTAGAAATTTTAAGCAAACAGATGAAAGAATTTGCCGATTCTAATAAGATAGAATTGCCAAGTTTTGGTTTGAAATATATCGATGGTTTAATCAAGCTGGACAAAGATTCTCGCCATAAAAAAGAAGAGGTAATTTTTAAACAAGCTCTAGATAATTTGCTTGGCCAAAATGCTAAAAAATCTACTGATTCATCTCATAAAATTACTTGGAATAAAGATGGAAAACCGCAAGTTCAAGCGGCAAAAAACAGCAAAGAATCTTTCGTTTCATTAACGCATGATGATAAAATTTGTTTGGTTACTGCAGGATTTTTTGATCAAGGTTGCGATGTTGAGCCAATTAGATCTAGATCTTCTGAAGAATGGAAAATTCTATTGCTAAATCATATTAATATTTGGCAAAAACTTGCTGAAATTATTGATGAAAATGTTTCAGGAACATTGGTGTGGTCAGTTTTAGAATCGATCAAAAAATCAGGAGTTTTTGGTAAGAAAGAAAATTATCAAATTTCTCTAAACTCAGTTGAGAAAAATAATTTCTTATTCAGTGCTGCAAATGAAGATCTTGAAATCGCTGTGGCTGCAACTATTTTTGAAGGCTCTCGTCCTTTAAAAAGAGTCTTCGCATGTGTGGCTCGTTCAACTCAAGAAAAGACAATTAATTCAGAAATCAAACTTTCAGATAATTTGGTAAAAGATATTTTTACCTGCAAAAGAATAGGATCTGCCAAAGAAGAAGTTTATATTCATCGCTTCAGAACCACATTTAAAGAAGCTAACAGCTTAGATAGAACCTTGCATTACCCAATCTTTGCTTCATGGATGGGAAAATTACGAGAGCTTCCTTTGCAGCCAATTTCTGAGAAATTGATTGAAGATATGACTTCTGGTTTGTGGGGAATGGTAACTAATAGTTCTTACGTAAAGATTGTAGGAACCGCTAAATCACTGGATTTAATTGAAGGACATTTCTGGGTAAGTCGTTGTTATGGAGTTCAAAATTCAACCACAGATTTATGCTTCAAATGGCATAAAGTTTTGGAAGATGGAAGTTTGGAAGTAATCGCTTATAGTTTCTTGCCAACAACTTGGGTTAAAGTTTTGGGCCACGGAATTGTAGAAGTTGCTCCTTTTCCAGAATATTTCCAAAAATGGATTGATAGGATTGTTGCGAAAGATACGAAGGAAGATTACCTAAAAACCATTACTAGCTATCCAGAAAGATGTTCTTTGGGTAAAGTTTTATTCCAAAATAATATTCCTTTACAAAGCAGAAAACCAAATTTTAAATCTGACTTCAGTACTTCTTTAGACGAATCAAATTTGGTTGGTAATGTTTATTATGCTCATTACTACTCTTGGCAGGCTAAAACTTTCGATCAATTCATCTATAACATCATTCCTAATTTTTATCAGTTTAGCAAAGAACAAAAGAGATTCATTTGTCTTGAAACTAAAGTTCAGCATTTAAGAGAGGCGATGCCATTCGATAAAATCGAGGTTAAGCTTTATATTGATGAAATTTATGAAAATGGTTTGAAGTTAAGCTATGAATTTTTCTGTACTAGCCGAGGAGAGCCAGAAAAATTAGCTTTTGGACAGCAAAAAGTTGCTTTCGTAAAAGGATCAAGTGATAACGATTTATGTGAGATTCCTGAAATTCTCAAAAGCTACAGCAAATAATTCAAACACTACAAAAAACTAGAATGGTAGATATTACAGTCATTATCATCTTCATCAACCTTATTACCTGCGCCTTTCTAAGTATATTTTTACTGCTAACAAAGAGCAAATATAAGACATTCTTGATATTCAATATTAACTTATTGTTTTGGGGTTTGTTTTATGCTCTTTCGTTAGGCACTCAAGATCCCATCAATGCTTTATTCTACATAAAGACCTGCTTCATTTTTATCACATTAATTCCCTATTTAACTTTTCGTTTTTGCGCCGAAATAGCAGATTATAAAGCGAGCAAGCTGCTAAAAGGTATTCAGATTTTTATTGTTTTGTCTTTAATAGTTCTAATGCCAACAAGCCTTCTGATCAAAGGTGTGAAGCCATTTCTTGATTTTAAATTTGTGCCAGATTTCAATTGGGCAGGGTATGTAATACCTCTTTATTTTTCTGCCAATGTTGTAAGTGGTCTGTTTATTTTATATCAAAAAATTAAGACCAGCTTAAGAATCAAATATATTTTCCTCAGTACTATCGTTGGTTTCACAGGTGGTGCAACCAACTTCTTCCCATATCTTGGCATACCGATATATCCACTGGGAAATATCTTTATTGCCATATATTGCGTAGTCCTTGCTTATTTGATGATTAAGCATCGCTTGTATGACAGTTCGGTTATGCGCAGTAAAATTATCGTGAGAGGATTTACATTCCTCACGCTGGGTTTGTTTTATTTCGTTTTAAAGTCTCTTTATTACTTCTTAATTTCTAACGAAAGCACTACAACGATATATGTTTTTCATGCATTATTTTTAATTCTGGCTTGCGAATCATATCAATTATTGATGAATAAATTTCAGGAAGTTCAAGAAAAAGTTTTGCCAAAAAAGTCTTATGAATATGGATTCATATCAAAAAAATTAAACCAAGATTTATCCAATGTTATCAGTCTTGATGATCTTCAAGAAGTTCTGAAAAATATCTTTGAAACCAATCTAAGATTAAATATCAAAACCATGTATATCATTGATAAGCATGAGTCAGATAATGTCACAGATTTATCTTTGCTTAAATATTGGGGAGAAGATTTAGAAGATGATTTGATGGCAGAAATGAAAGTGCAAATTTCCTTTCTAACCACTACAATTAAATATGGCGAATTGCCTTTACCATTCCTGCAGACAATTTTTGATCGCACCGATTCTTCTTGTTACATTCCATTCGTTGTTCATGAAGGAGTTTTGGGCTTTATTTTAGTGCGCCAAAGATCAAAAAATCATTACTTTAGCTATAATGACATGATACTTTTTGACAACCTTACTTTCCAAGTTGGCTCTGCTTTAGATAGAATTAAACTTCACAATAAAGTTCTTGAAAAAGAGCGCGTGATTCAAGAAGAAAAATCTAAAGTACTTCGTTCTTTAGGTGGCTCAATTGCTCATGAAATGCGCAATCCTTTAAACGCCATCAATATGATCATGGCACAAATTTCTGATTATTTGGAAGAATTGTCGCAAGAAAATATCAGAAGCACCAAAGAAAAAATTTCAGAACTTACTCACATAGCTGACAATTCAATCAGTAGAACTAATAAAATTATCAATATCACGCTTAATGAATTGAAAGGTCAAAAGCCTGACAGCTCAACATTTGTGACGCTTTCTTCTATCTCAGTTGTAAAAAATGCTGTGAATGAATATGGCTATAAAAACAAAAAGGAAAAAGGCAAAGTCATCATTAATGCTAAGGAAGATTTCCTATTTAAAGGTGACGAAACCATTTTAATTTATGTTCTTTTCAACCTCATCAAAAACGCTCTTTATTATTTGAACGAATTTCCCGATTCCACCATCACTCTTAAAACTGAAACTGGCGTTAATTTGGAAGGAAAAGAATATAATGTGATTTATGTTCGCGACACTGGTCCAGGAATTCCTCAAGATAGGATTGGCGGGCTATTTGCAGATTTTTCTACTTCAGGTAAAAAAGATGGAACTGGTTTAGGTTTAGCATTTTGTTTGCGCACTATGAAAAGTTTTGGCGGCAATATTAAATGTTTCTCAGAGCTTGGAAAATATACCGAATTTGTACTTTATTTTCCGAAATTATCTGCTGATGAAATATCTGAAGCTAAAGAATCTTTTTATAAAGAAGGCCAAAAATCAGAAGTTCACAAAGTAATTATCCCAGCTAAAAAAATTCTTATCGTGGATGATGAGCAAGTGAACATCATGATTGTTAAAGCTTTGATCGAAAATAATTTCGGCAACCTTTCTTGCGATGTGGCGAAAAACGGTCAAGAAGCGGTGGAATTATTTGAGAAAAATAAAGATAAGCCATATGACCTGATCTTGATGGATTTGCAAATGCCAATCATGAATGGCTTAGATACAACTAAAGAAATTCGCAAAGTTAATAGTGAAATTCCGATTGTTGCTTACACTTCTAGAATCTCTAGAAAGTCTAAAGAAGAAGCCTCAAAGGCTGGTGTTGATAATTATTTAATCAAGCCATCAACCAATAAATTAATTTTAAAAACAGTCGCAAAATGGCTGAGAATTGATAGCAATATTAGTCACAGCAAAGAGCGGTTAGATGAAATTCTTAAAGATAAGCAGATTCTAATTGCTGATGACCAACAAGTGAATTTGATGATGCTTTCTCGCTCTCTTGGCAAATATGGTTTGAAAGTGGATCAAGCCCAAGATGGCCAAGAGCTTTATGATAAATATATTTCTAAAGAATATAGCTTGATCATTGCCGACATTAATATGCCAAATATGACAGGAGGCGAGGTTGCTAAAAAAATTAGAGAATATGAATCTCTAAATGACTTAGACAGAATTCCTATGATTGCTTATAGCGGCGATGATGATAAGGATTTAGTTCACAGAACTTTTAGAGATTCTATTGATGATTTCTTCGTTAAATCTGCTGGCAAAACTGAAGATCTAGCTCAAATGATCGCCTTCTGGCTCACTGCTAATGACAAGATTGGATATTATAGTTCAGTTCATGATAATATCAAAAATGATCACATTAATGAAGAGCATAAAGATTGTGGCAATCTAAAAATTATCGATAATATTTTACCTAAAGAAAGTTTAATTGAACTTTCTCCCGTGTTCATCGAAAGTAGTTTAAGATTAATTGGTGAAATTAAAAAATCCGATCTGGATAAAGATGTTGAACATTTTTTCATCGCCTCTCACGCTTTGAAAGGAATATCGGGTAATCTTGGTGCTGAGAAGCTTTATAAATATATGATTCACATCAATAAAGCAGCAAGACATAAAAGCTTTCCAGAAGAGGAAAATTGGCTAAGAAAATTAGATGATATTTTTGCAGAAACTAAGATTGAATTAGAACTTAGAGCTGGGAAGAGCTTCTAATATTAATTGGAGACAAGTATAAATTTTGCAACACAGTGAATTTATATTTTATAAAAGATGGAAAAAATATTGCGAAGTTAGGTTGAGGAATTAATCCTAGTAACATGAATCAGATGCAGATGTGAAAAAGAATTTTGAGTTAAGTTTTAATTCAGAAAAGTTAAAGATAAGCTGAGTTTCAGCAATCTAGTTACAAAACAATTGTTAACAATTAATAGTCGATAAATTTATGGAAAATGAAACTAAGAAACCGATTGATATAGAGTTCTTAAGAAGCGTTATTGAAGACGATATTGAATTTGAAAGAGAGCTTTTCACTATTTTCTTAGAAAATGCCAATCGCAACATCGAAAAAATGGAAGAATCTCTTGATATCAGCAGATATAACTTCTGGTACATGGCTTCTCACGCATTTAAAGGTTCTGCTGCATCAATTGGTGCTTTTGAATTATCAAAAGCTTTAGAAACTGCTCAAAAAAGCGCAGAACAATCAGCTGAAGTTAAAGCTGGAATTATTCAAAAGGTAAAAGAAGAATTTAAATTAGTTTCTGATTTTATTGGCGAAGAATTGAAAAAATAATTTAAAACTTTTTGCAAGTTTTCAGCCTCGTTTATTTTTAAATAAGCGGGGCTTTTTATTTGGGGTTTATAATATTTAGATAGCCAAAAATAATTCTCTCTCGGTGTCATACCTGCGAAGGTGGGGATCCAGAGATAGTTAAAATAAACTCAAATAAATGAGTTCTTATAAAAATCTTCTGGACTCTCCACCTTCGCGGGGATCAAAACGAGAAGGAATTGCTTAATTGTTTAGTCCCCTTGAATAATGGACAGGGTTTTGGTGAAAAACTTTCGGGTTTTTCTTAAACTCTTGGATAAGAAATTCAAAAGGTGTTTTAAAGGCAAGTGATTTTAGTTTTTTCGCAAAATTATAGGCAAGCATGAATTGATTCAGATGCTTTTCCAAATGCTCTAAACTCTCATAGTGATAGGTTTTTGTAGTGGCGTCTTTAATCGTTCGATTGGTTCGCTCTACTTGTCCATTGGTCCAAGGGTGCCTGAACTTTGTGAGCTTATGTTTAATCGCATGTTTTTTGCAGAGTAAATCAAATGGGTGAAACGATTTGGGGCGCAAGTTTTTGGCTAGCAAAGCGTAAGTGAACTGAGCTCCGTTGTCCGTTAAAATTCTGTGAATCTTGTAAGGACAAAGCTCAATTACTTCCTGCAAAAACTTAACAGAATTTTCTGCGGTCTGTTTCTGATAAAGCCTTGCAACCACAAATTTACTGGTTCTATCAACCGCAACAAAGAGGTAAAACTTGGGATTATTCTCAAGATTTATCTCGGTAATATCGATGTGAAAATAACCAATCTCGTATGTGGCAAACTTTTTTTTGCCAGCAGGGGAGGATTTTGGATCTTCTTTGGACAAAACACTAAGCCCGTGTCTTTTTAAACAGCGGTGCAGATTGCTTCGGGTAAGCTTTGGAATTGAATCCTTTAGAGCAATAAAACAATCATCTAAAGAGTGATTGGTGCTTTTGCGAAAGACGCAAATCGCTTTTTCTTCAGCCTCTGTAAGGACAGTTCGAAGCTTCTTCGAGCCAAAGGCAAGATCAGAGACATGATCTCTCTTCCTCCACTTCATAACCGTCTTGCGA
>CAMCME010000033.1 GCA_945875925.1 Rickettsia typhi
TTCTTTTACCCCACTTTGCTAAAGTTTTACTAAATTTATTTGCCAGAAAATGAAGGACGACCCCTCGATTTCTGGCAAAAAAACAGTAGAAGAAAGTGTTGTGGAGTCAAGCTGGATGTGGGTTGATGGGGTATTTCAGGATGGACTAAGAATCTTCACTCTCAATAAAGTTTGTTTGGTATATGGGGTCCTCACAAAGTGGGGTTCCGTTAGTACGGCGTAAAATAAAAACTATACCAGACTTAAAGATATTTAGTTTGGTATAGTTCTGTCATTTCGAACGCAGTGAGAAATCTCATGAGTTTTAGGTTTGGAGTTTAGGAATCATGAGATTTTTCACTGCGTTCGAAATGACAGAAATAGTAAAAAATAACATGTTAAAAAAAATCCAATTCCGTTCCAATAATAAAGTAAATCAAATTACTTTCCTGATGATTTTTTGATAGCAATTGCGACTTAGAAGTGGCGTGAGAGAAAGTTAAAGAAGCATTAATATTTTCTTTTGTGAAACCAAGTTTCAGGCCCGTGCCACTTAATCGGCCGTTTGGTGCGGCGCTGGTTCCTCTTACATAGCCATAATCAAAAAATGGTGCCACAGAAAAATAATTTAAAAAAGCCAATTTTTCAGATGAAGATTCTGTCAAAAATAATTTACCCAAATTGCTGCTAATTTCATTTCTAATATTATAGCCCGAATCGCCGTTAATGCTGTTGCCCTTGAAGCCGCGCACTGAATAAAATCCGCCCGAAGAAATTTGATCAATTGAATAAAGGCGATTTTCAGAATATTGGCTGTCGAGAGTTATGTTATATAAGGCAGGAGTTTTTAGGTAAGGAAGTTCAAGTTTTCTGCTATAATTAGTGTAAAATTTAAAAATGTTGAAATCAGCGTGAGGGCTTTCTTTGGCTAGCTCTCCAGAATCTTGCTTGGCATTTAAAATATGCAAAGATTTGCTGTAAGTTGGCTTTAAAATTAAAGCAGAATCTTTGAAGAAAAATGCGTTAGAAAGTGAGACAGAGGCAATTGTGGCTCTGCGACTTTGTAGCTCATTTCGCACATCATTGGTGAAGCTTTGGTTGTAGCGGTTATTTAGATTGAAGTTGGAATTAAGTTTGAATTTTTTATCTCTTATAAGATTGCTATCAAGGCTGATGGACTTTGAAATAGTTTTTCCATGAATTGCATCATCTCCGCTACTTCCACTCATGAAAAGGTAAGAACTTTTTGAAGCATTAAAAGAAAGGCTATGGAAGCGTCCAATTGGAAAAGAATAGCTGCCGCTTAGAGCGTTATTTTGACGATTATTATAATTAGAATCTGTGTCGTTAGCAGTGCGGCTAATGCTAAAAATGTCGTTTAAGTGAAGCAAATTATCTTTTGTAAGGCTAATGGTATCAAGCTTTTCACCAGTTGTTCTGCTGCCGATATTATTGTAAGAAAGATTAATTCTGGTGGTGTTTTTTGGGTTAGTTTCGATTAGCGCAATTGCTTTATTATTAGCACTTCCTGGTAAAAATTTTACGGCCGCATTGTTAGACCTAAGGTGATTCATCTGGGTTATTCCTGAATTAATTTCCTGAATATGTAGAGGTTTTTTGGAATTTTCGGCTTCGTTATTCGCACCAAAAATCATAAATTTTTGCGTTTTGTCGGAGAATTTATTTTTATTAATGATGATGTTTTCTAAATAAGATTCGGTGATATTTACGGTTATAAGGCCATTAATAATATCATTGGCAGACACTTTTGCGCTTGAGGTTACGAAGCCCAAACCAAATAAAAATTCCGTAACTTCTTTGCCCAATTTTACAGCGCGATGCAAAGTTAAACATTGCCCGATATAATTTTTAGTCAGCATATTTTCTTGCGATAACGAAAGAAGTGAGTTTTTCGAAAAAGTTATTTTATTAATTCTGAAACATTGAATGGCGCGGTAATTCTGTACAATCTTTCCATCATTTTCATCCAGATCATCTTCGTCATTTTCCTCATCAATTTGCTTCACATGATCTTCATTAATTTGGCGAAGTTCTTTTTGCAAATCGCGGGCAATATCAATTTGTTTTTGAGATTGAATGGCAGAGTTTTGTTGATTGGTGATGCTGTTTTGTTCTTCAACCGATTGAGCTGAGGCTGAGTAAGAAAAAAATAAGAATAGGAGTGTGAGGATTATTTTTTTCAAAGTTAACGAGTAAAAATTATATTAAATTTATTCCTTCCAAAAGGCCGTAGTATTTTTCAAATAAAATTGTCCAGGTGCAATGCCAAAAAAATCCTGTTTCTTAAATTCTTTTTTTGCAAAAAAACTAAATATTTTTTTGTAACTTTTGCGCTCCGAATCATCTACAACCAACATGCCATTATCTTTTAAAGCAACATAAGAATGTTTAGCACATTCGGCTCTTTTTAGAGAATCGACAAAAATAAAATCAAATTTCTGATTAAATTTTTTAGAATAAGTTTTAGCAAAATGTTCGTAATCAGGGTTCAAAAATCCATCTTCCATCAAAATGATTTCAACATTGGTAATGCCAGCTTCGTGCAGCTTTATTTTCATTAATTTCATCCACATTTTATTACTTTCCAGCGCCACAATTTTTTTAACTCTTGGCGCAAAAAATAAAGTGGAAGCGCCACAACCATATTCAAGAATTTCATGATGGGGCTGAATATTTTTTTTGATATATTCAATAAAACTATAAGTCATCCAAGGCAAAGCATTGCCATTTTCATCTTGCGAAAAACCTTCGGCAAAAGATTTTCTCCATCCGGCGTTATATTGATTAAACTGTGATTTGATTAGTTTGATGGACATTAAATTTTTTAGAAAATTTGGATTTGCGACAGCACCATTTTTTGTACAGAATTTTTTCTGATTAGAAATCTAAGAGTAATTTATAGAGATAAAAATATCACTCAATTAAGTTTTAATTTCTGCTTTAGTTGCGCTTAAAAATTCTAAATCCAAAAATTTTAATGAAAAAACTAAGAGCCTTGGCTTTAGAAGCTGCGCAAAAATAGAATATCCTTTTATGATTAAAGTTGATTCTTCTTGTGGTGGATATGGACTTTTTGAATGTAGCAACGAATTCGATATTCAAAAAATTAATTCAGAATTTCTGAAAGCATCTTTCTTAGTTCAGAAAAAAATAATGGGCATAGAGCTTGATTTGTCCGAGTTTTACTTGAATTCGCAGCTTATAAATTTTCCCGTATGTCCCATTGACATACGGGACGGGGATCCCCGCAAAGCGGGGCGCGACTCGTGTCGCGTTTCCGTATCCCGAAGGGATAAAGGACTAAATTTTTGCTATTGTGTTATAGAAAAAGTTGTGAGGAAATTTGGCGCTTCTTCACTTCGCAATTAATTGCTGAATCGTTATAAAGTTTGGAAATTTATGACGGCAGAAGATGCGGTTTGATTGTTTTAATTGCTGCGAAATAGATATTTTAAGAAAGAAAAAAAATCTGTTATCAAAAAATAAAAAGATTTTGTCGCGAGGTAAAAAGATTGCCGACAAGTTTGATTAGAATTTTTTTGCCAGAAAAGGAAGATCGTTTGAGAATTAGAATTTCACTTCAGAGATTTAAGGCGCATTTTACCAAGATTTTTACTAGGCTTGCAAGCTGAGACAACATTATTATATTTATCTGATCAATCACATTAAAACTTCCTTAAAATAATTTTTCAAAAGCATGTTCAAAAAAACTTCGATTTTTGTAATCACCTTTTCTCTTTTATTCAGCAGCATCTGCGAATCAGCATTAGCAAGGGCTGGTGGAAGATCATCTTTTGGTGGAGGTCGCTCTTCAACTTCACATTTTAATCAAGGGTCACGCGGAAGTCGTACTTATGAAGGTGGCAGTGCAGCTGGAAAAAGTTATTCACCGATGCAAAAATCTTCTACAAATAACAAAACCAATCCTGCAACAAATTCGGCGGCAGCAAATAATCAGCAAGCTGCACAACCGCAACAGCCAACTCTGTCCTCAAATTTCTTTCAACGAAATCCAATGCTTTCAACTTTTGGAACTGTTTTGGCGGCATCTTGGGTTGGTCACATGCTTTTTGGAAATAGCGGTTTTGGTGGACATTCAGCTTCAGCGGCTGACGGCTTGAATGATGCTGGTGCGGCCGCTTCATCAAGTGGTGGCGGCATGATGTTGAATTTACTTTTTATGATTATTGTTGCTTTTGCGGTGTTCAAATTAGTAAAATTTTTAACTAGACCGCAAGGCTCTGGATCATCTACTGGAAAGTCTCAAACTGCAGAAAATTATCCTAAAAATATTTCTGATATTCAAATTTCTGAATTAGAAAATCAAAAATTCGCAGCAATTTTGCTCGAAATTCAAAGCGCTTGGTCGAGCCAAGATATTGATAAATTGAAAAGATTGACTAGCCCGGAAATGGCTAAATATTTTTCTGACGCTCTAAGCCAAAATACTAGCCAAGGCATTGCCAATAAAATGGAAAATATTGAAGTTACAGCGGTGAATTTGGCAGAAAGCTGGAGAGAAGATGAAATGGAATATGCAACCGTGATCTTAGAATGGTCTAGCTTGGATTATATGATCAACTTAAATAAGAATCCTTTGGACTCTGATTTTATTGTGGAAGGTAGTAATAAAAATTTAGTGATTAATTCTGAAGCTTGGACTTTCACTCGTTATAATTCTTCAGCTAATTGGATTCTATCAGCGATTGCGCAAGTGCAGTAGTCAAAATTCTAGTTGTTTTTAATGTAAGAAATATGTGAGGTGTTTTTTGACCTCACTTATAAATTTAAATTTTGATCTATGTCTAAAAACCATTCTTCAAGCGATCAGCAAACAGATAATCTAAAAGCAAGATACCAAGAAATATTGGCTGATGAACAAAAAAAGAGGCCTCCATATAAGGATCAGAGTTTCTTTCAAAAAGTTGGAGCTCAAACCACTAGACTTGGTTCAGCATATTGCACTTTAGGGTCTGGAATAATGGCTTGTTCGCCATATTTTTTCATGGCTCCAGCTTATTACGGTTTGGCTAGTAAAATTTCGCAAGATTATGATAAATTAAGAAATCCTGAAGAATTTTATCAGCAAAATGCTCTTGAGAGATTGGCGAAAGAATCTGGAATGAGTGAAGGATTAACTCATTTAAATAGAATGGATCTATATAGAGGAAGAGCTGTTAATGCTGATTATGCGGATAGAATGGATCAAGTATTTCCGAAGCTTTGTGAAAGATTGGGAATAGAAGAAGTAAAATATAAGAGACCTTATGAATCATTTGGTAAAGGAATTGTAGGTGGAGGATTTAATAGAGCTGCTGGTTTTGTTTCTGAGGCTACTTCAAAAATTCCCAGCCCTTTTTCTAAGGCTCCTGCAGTTTCAGATGAAGAGTTGTTAAGTAAGTTGGATTCATATAGTCCTCGTCTATCTCAACCAAGATTGATTCCTGAAACTCAAGCAGAACAAAAGCCACAGAGTTTTTTAAGTTTCATTGCGCAAACTTTTTTAAATATATTGGGTTTAGATTCTAGACTTAAAACTACGCCTACAGCTTTTGCTTATCCTGTGTTAGAAGTAGAAACGAAGAAAGATCGAAATCACATTGAGAAAGATCAAAATCACATTGAGAAAAATCGTAATCACATTGCATCTATTTTGAATGGAGAGAAATTTTCAGTAAAAGGCTTGGGGCAAGAAATTGTAACGGAAGAAGCAGAAAATAAATGGGTTGATAGAATAGAGAGACCTTTCAAAGAAGCGGGAGTAAATAAAAAAGACTCTAGCGGAACTGGTAATTATCTATAAAATCAATTCATCTTCAATTGCTATAAACTTAGAGGCTGAGGCAATTAAAGAATCAGCCGTTAAAGTTGGCACGCCATAAACTTCTACCGAATTGTTGAAATCTCTTTTAATTTTCTGCACCAATAAATCGAAATCCCCATCACCCGAAAGCAAAATTACCACATCAGATTCTTTGGCATATTCCATCACATCTAAAGTAATTCCCACATCCCAATCACCTTTAGCCGAGCCATCACTTCTTTGAATGAATGGTTTTAATTTTATCTCAAAACCAATGGCGCGCAAAATATTTTGAAATTGTTTTTGTTTTTCGTCACCGCGACCGATTGCGTAAGCATAAGCTCGCACAACTTTTCTGTCTTTAGTTGCGGTTGCCCAAAATTTATTATAATCGAAATGCTTTTGATAACGCTGTTTGGTGGTGTAATAGATATTTTGTACATCGACGAAGATGCTGACGGTTTGCATTTGATTTAAGAAATCGGATCGAAATAAGCAGTATCTTGATTGAACTCCATAATTTCGCCAGTTTCTACATCAAAATGCCAAGCGGCAATACTAAGTTTTTTTTGTTTGATGCGTTCTTCAATATAAGGATAAGTAAGTAAATTACGCAGTGAAATTACAATCGATTCATGTTCGCAAGCGGCTTGCTGTTCTTCTTCACTTTTATCTGCAAGCTGTTGTTTAACCGCATCACGAGCTTCAGCAGCCACAGAAAGCCATTTAGTCATTGATTCAGAAAGGCCATTTTTCACAGCAGAAAATTTATTCGACATCATCATTTTTATTCCGTCACATTTAGCATGGCCAAGAATAATAATATTTTGAACTTCCAAATCTTTCACACCATATTCTAAAGCCGATAAAATACCGTGAATACCAGATGTGCCAAATTTAGGAACAAGGCCGCCAATGTTATTAATGATGTATAATTCACCAGGGTTCGTCGCAAAAAGGTCGGCAGGAGCAATTCTAATATCAGAGCAAGATATCACCATCGTTGTCGGTCTTTGACCTTGCTCAATCAAATGTCCTATCATGTCTTTTTGCTTTGGAAAAGTGGTAGCTTTGAAGACTCTAAAACCACTAATAAGTTTTCCGATATCTGGCATATATTTACTAAAAATTGTGTGATTGGAATGTGAGAAAAATTCAAGAAAGAGTTTAATTTCTTTGCCAAAATATAAGCAAGAATGAATTGTCAAACTTAAATATTAATTTCACTTGAAATAGCTTTTATACATCTTATCAAAAGATAATATTCTGATCATAAATTTATTTAAATTATTCAAATTATTATGACCAAAGACACTCACATCGACATTATTTTTTCAGAAATCACTACTGAAAATGGCCTATTTTGTCAGTTTGACGACTTGCATGGCGTGTTGCTTTTGGATGTAAAAAATCCATTTACTCAAGATGATTTTCAAACAATTTCAAGCATCATAGATCCTCATTTTAAAGAACGCGGCGAACTCAGAGGTGTGATCATTCACTCTAAAAAATTTCCTTATTGGAAAGGTGCAGTTAATCGCGCGCAGTACATAAATTTTGCCCGCGAAAATCATTATAAATTTAAGAAAGCTGCACTTGGAATGGGTGGTTTTTTTACACAAATTTTGGCCAAAATTGCTCAAGGCCGTGTTCATCCGCAAGTTAGAATTTTTAAATATAATCAAATTGAACAAGCGCAAGATTGGGTTTTGAAGAAGAAGTAATCGAAGACGCATTTTTGCTATCTGTAAATAGATAATTCCCGATGATTTTCTAAAAAAATATACCAAATCTAAAATCTATTGATATTGGTTGATTTGGTATATCGGGGATCCCGCAAAGAGGGGCGCACCTCATGGTGCGCAAAAATTAACTATACTAATTCTAAAGAATTTAGATAGTGACGGCAGCCACATTATAGGAGTGGGGCGCTTTCTTTACTTGATTGGGGTAGGTTACAAAAATTAATATGCCCCCAATTATGCCCCTAGATTTATTTCTTCTTACACATTTTCTTTGAAAAAGATTAAGAAAACTAAATAACATTCTTAATATCAGATTCCCAACTATCCTCAAAAATTATTTGAAAATTTAATTCATCTTCGTTTTCTATTAATTTCAATTCACCAACGGCATTAAATTCTTTTTTTGCCAAATCATTAAGATATCCAAAAACTTTTTGTTTATATTTGGTGTCTTTGTTTCCCTCAAGATGATCTCCCTTTGTTTCCACAAATTGAAATTTACAAATTCCTTCTTCATTTTCCATCCTAACTAAAAAATCAGGAAAAATTTTATCTCTTTTCCAGCCAGAAACATAATATTCTGTGCCTTTAACGCCAAGCCTGTGCCACCATTTTACCGCTTCGTTTTTGTTGATATAAGATGCAACTTTATATTCATAATTGTTGTAAAGACTTCTGTATTGAGGCTCAAAAATGTTTTTATCAAATATAATCAAAGACTCATCGCTGCCAACCGTAGCATTAATAACCTCATCCATTTGCCAGTTCAAATTAGCAAATGGTTCTGCAATTAGTTTTAAAAAGATTGCTCCAGTTTCTAACTTTTCTTTAAAAAGAGTTTCTGATTTTTCTAAAAGCCAAGCAAAACTATCTTTTTTTATTTCATCAACAATATAAACGGAATTTAGGGCAATTATTTCTTCGCTATATTTTTTCCTTAGTTTTTCCAGAGTTAAATTAATCAGATTTGTTGCTTGCCAAGGATTGGAAATTTTATCCATCAATTGCGAAGCCATAAGGGAAATATCAATTTTCAATTCAGATTCTTCGCTTTTTCTTTCTTCATCTTGTCTTAACAATTCAAGTTGTTTCTTTTCATTGGTTTTAAGATCAACTTTTACAAGGTTATAATCAAAAGTGTTTTTGTTTTTTAAGAGCAGGTCTTTATCAAATCGATATTTCCCCCAGTCAATATTTGCTAAAATGTCTTGGTAATAATCAAAAGCTCTAATCTGCTTGTCTTCAATAACATTAAGTTTGGGTAAAAATATTTTATTATTTTTAAACTGATCTTTAATTTTTAATTGAACAATTTTTGATGAATTTGCCGAGCCATTATTGGCATTAATATCATTTTTTAAATCTCCCATTCCTTCTTTTTCTAAGCCTTCCTTAATATTTTCAACCGCTTCGTTAACATCAGATTTATTGCAATAAACATAGCACTGATTCAGTTCTTCAATCTTGGTTTCTCTTGCTTCTGGTTGCCTTAAAACGCGTCCAATAAATTGAGTTAAGGCTGTATTGCTTTTAGTGTTGGCAAGAATGGCTAAAACATAAGCAAAAGAGCAGTCCCAGCCTTCTTTTAAAGCATCTTTGGTTATGATATATTTGACGGGGCAAAGCTTATGAAATAAATCTTCATCTTTTATCTCATCTTTTTCGGACAATTTCATTCTTATTTCTTCTTGCCTTACGCCCAAATTATCAATCAAGTATTTCTTAACATCCTCTGCGTGGTCATAAGGGTCATTTTTCTTTTTAGGATCAACTTTTATAAGCATAATTGGGCGAATATATTGCCCCTCATCTTTTTGCAAATTCGCACTTAATTTTGATAATTCTTGCAGCTTTTTATGCGAATGATTAAGCGTTTGTTTCCAGTCTGATTCTTCATAAGAAAAAACATTGATTGGCAATTTAATCATCTGCTCTTTTTTAAGTTCTTCACCCCTAACGCTAATTAAAACATTACTGTTATTTTTTGGCGTTGCTGACAATTCTAAAATAAAAGAAGGGTTAAAGCCGTTTAAAGTTTCAAGTGCCAAATCAGAAGCTGCCTTATGTCCTTCGTCCATAATAACAACGGGGCGAGTCAATTTTAAAACATTGCCTAAAGAATGTTTAATTGACAAACCAGCAACAACATCATCAACGCCTTCAATTAAATTTGCCGTTTCCAAATTCGGCACTTTTTCGAGTAATTTTTTATTAGCATTGTAATCATCAACATCGGGAAAAAAGCTGGTAAAATTGCCGCTATCTCTAAACATTCTAAGCGTGTCTTTATTATTTCTATTGCCCGCCTGAAGCATTAAAAGCATTACGCATAAATTTCCTTCAACATCTGGCCTGTTAAAACGATCATTTTTTTCAAGAATTATGGTTTTTCCACCACTAATGCGATCAAGCATTTGACGATAAGGGTGTTCCTTATTTCTTAAAGATTTGCTGGTTTGAGTATAGATAGTTTCAGAAGGACAAACCCACAAAACAAAGCCGTTATTAGTTTTAAAATAATCTTGCTTAATTCTTTGCAAAGCACACGCCGCAAGAAAAGTTTTGCCGCCACCAGTTGGAACCTTAAAGCAAATATTTGGAATATTGCGCCCCAAACCATCTTGCCTTGTGGTATAATTTGAAGAATAAACTGCCTTCGCTGCCTTAACATCAACCCAAGCTTGCCCACAATAATCAGAAGTTTCTGGGTGATTTGCCTGCCTGCCTTTTGATTCTTGAAATTCGTAATATTCAAGCTTGCTTTGATATTGCGCCGCAAGCTTGTTTAAATATTCATCAAGATATTCTAAAACTGTTAATTGATAATCTTTTAGTTCCATTCATTATTGTTTGTTTTGTTTTGGCGCTTTCAGCTCTTTGCTTTTCTTGCTTAAAATCGTTTTAATATTGTTTTCTGTTGGCAAATTTTCTGGCATTGTTCCGCCAATTTCTGCAATTGTTTGACGCACTCTTTTACCAATTTCGTAGTGAGTATTATTTGCATTTCTTGCGCCCTTAATCTGATCTTTCTTCAGTTTCTCTTCTGCTTGTGTTGCTCTAAATAAATTTGCGGCAAGCTCGGTTGAACCCATATGATCTAATATATTCTGACTTTTCTTTAATTGTCTTTTTTTGTGAATCGCTTTGGCATCAAGTCCGCCATAAAGCCCCATATAACCATGATTTTGAAATATTGCATAATCTAAAGGATTTGCAACCCCCGCTTGTTTTGCCACGCTTGCAAGCTGAATATTGTGAGTTTTTAATTCATTTCTTAAGAATAATCTTTTTTCCTCTTCGTTGCTTAAGCTTTGATATTCTTGCATTTGCGTAATTTCTTGCAAACGAGCTTGCATTGCAAAATAGGTTTGACCCAGCGCCACCACTTCTTTTGAAGGGTCGGCATTTTGCACAATTAAATAACAAGCATATCTTGAAAGTTTAAAGCTTGGCATCTCACGACTTACTCCCAAGCCAATCGCCACCATCTCGGTGGATTCAACGACATGGAGCGAAGCCTTTTGTTTAGAGTTCTCGCAAGCTTCTTTGGCTTTTTCAATAACTGATAAAAAATTTCTAAAGTCTTCATATTCTAAAGCTTTGGCAAGTTTTCTTGCTTCCCAGAATTCATTATTATTTTCGTCTGTTGTTTTAATTTGTTCAAAAATTGTGGTGTGATTTTTCATATATTTAAAAATTTATTTTCCTGCTATTTTATGGATTGCATAAGGCAGTTGGCAGAAAATTATTTTGTGATCGTTCAATTCATTTTGTCCCATATATTTTGCTGATGCAAAAACCAATTTTTGTTTTTTGCTTTCTCTTGCGCCAATAATTTCAACCATCTTGGCATTAAGCGCTGATTCGTTAGAGCGAAGAAAAGCAATGTCTGGTTGGTAAATTAAATAAACCTCAAAAAGGTCGGTTTCGCCAATAAAATAATCAATTTTTTGTTTGGCGGGCGTTTCAAGGCTTTTTCCTGTTGCGGTATAAAAAACATAATTTGCCAAAGCTTCATATTTTGGCAAAGCTTCGCCAGTTAGAATTTTTTCAATGTTAAATTCATCACCAAGTTTGCAGAAAGTGAAAGAGCCACCAAGGCCTTGTTTTAGCTTTTCATCTTTGGCCGTTTCAACGCCATTAATCACGCGGCGAACGCGCTGCGCGGTGATTTTGTTGGCATAATCTTCCATCTCAACCAAGATAAATTTGCGGTTGCCGCCATCTTCTTTGTTGAGGTCGAGAACGGCGTGGGCTGTTGTTCCTGAGCCTGCGAATGAGTCGAGGATTATAGAGGACTTTTCAGTTGAAAACTTTAAAATATGTTTAATCAAAGAATAGGGTTTGGGATTCTCAAAATCATTTTCACCAAGAATCTCTATAAGATTTTTTGTTGCGCTATCAGTAGTTCCGCAAATATCTGGTAAATAAGTGGGGTTTGCTGACTTTGTATCCTTATCTTCGAAGTCATATATTTTTCTTTTTACAATCCCGTCATCGATTATAAATCTACCTTCTAACTCTAGTTTTCTTGCGGTATCTTCTCCTATTTGCCAACGCTTACCTTCTCTTGGTTTTCTTCCAAGTATTTCAAATTGCATGGTATCTCTTTTGTATGAACCAGAATTTTTCTTTTCAATTATTGAGATTCTATAATTTCCAATTTTATCTTGAAGCGGATATGTCCTTTCTTCTTTATTTTTAACTCTCGGTTTTATCTGAGATAAATAAGATTTTTTGTAACATATTTGATAATCTGCATTTGGACTTACCGTTGTTCCCTCTACATTTGTCGAAGTGCCCTTCTTTTTCCATAAAAATGAAGCAACAAAATTATTTTCACCAAAAATTTCATCTAATGTTGCCCTTAGATTATGATGCTCGTTGTCATCAATAGAAACAAAAATCACTCCATCATCCGCAAGTAGTTCGTGCAACAATTTCAACCTCGGATACATCATACAAAGCCATTTATCATGCCTTTGTAAATCTTCGCGATCAACAGGATTGGCATTTTTAGCAAGCCACTCTTTCATTAATGGACTGTTAACATTGTCATTGTAGCACCAACCTTCCTCTCCTGTATTATAAGGTGGGTCAATATAAATGCACTTCACCTTGCCCGCATAAAGCGGCATCAAAGCTTTTAGCGCATGCAAATTATCGCCATTAATAATTAAATTATCATCAATGCTTGGTTTTTTGTTTTTTTCGGGAAGTGATTTTTCATCCTCAATAACCAGCTCACGAAACGGCACGCTGTGATGGTGTGAATAAACAAATTGTTTTCCTTTAAAATCTAATGTTGGCATTTTTTGTTTTGATTAAATTTAACACTAAACTTTGTGTTGGTTATCTAAAATTTTAGTAAGCCAATTTAAGTTTTGCTTAGGTTTTTAGTGATTAAAACATTCACCTTGATTCAACTCGCTAATTCTTTCAATCAACTCAAATTGTTGATGCGTGCTGATATTTCCATAATCATCAAGCTTAGTGCTTATTTTGCTGTGTCCTAAATTTTGGCTTCAAGCTTGGTATTGTTCAAAGCGGTAGCAAGTTTTTTTACCAAGCATGCTTAAGCGTCTCTAAATGAGTGAGGATTGTAATAAGGAAGCTGACACTTTGCAAAAGAATTTTTGAATATTTCTTTAATTTGCGTTGTGCTTTTCCAGCTACTTGGCTCTAAGCGTTGCGCCTCAAAACAAAAATCTTTATTATGCGCTAATTTTGTTCTTGGAAAAAGCGGGTCATTGTCGCTGTATAGTTTTTCTTCTCTTAAAAATTTAACCCAATCAATAACAATCTGTTCAATATAGTTGCCAACAGGAAAAAAACTTATACCAAATAAACTATTTATAGTACGAACTAACAAAATATTTTTGAGATAAAAATTGTAAAAAATGAAAGTTATATACCTATACAAATTAAGGCTTTTTGCAATTTTTAGCCAAAAAGATGAAGTTAGTTTGGATTATAAATACCAAATCTAGAAATAGTTTATTTGGTATAGGTGCTCTTACCATTCAAAAAATTTAGAATCACAAAAATTTCTTAGAAAAACTTGATTTGCGACAGCGCATTTATCAATTTTTACAGGGCTATATTTTTACAGGGCTATTCTTTGTCGCAATTTTTCCTCAAAAATCCTTTGTTGGCTAGGAGTATAAATTTATGCTTTGGTATAAAATCTCTGAAATATCTAAAATTAGGTTGCTGGGTTTCTCAGGTGCAATCTTTCTAAGCCGCAATTTTATTTTTCCTGCTCTTTATAAGCCTCGAGAATTTTTGTAATTAAAGTGCCGAATTTTTCTTTCAGTTCTTTGCAGCGGCTGGTGTTGTGAAGTTCTAGGCCTTTTTTTTCGCTCTTAATTAATCCGGCTTCGCGTAAAATTCGGAAGTGGTTGGAGAGTGTAGATTTGGGAAGTTTTTTATTTTTTACTTTTAAAAAATTAGAGCAGCTTTGTGGGCAATCGCCTTCGGAAATTTCCATAAAAATTTGCACACGCACAGGATCAGCAAGGGCGTGCAGAATTGCCTCAACTTTTATATCTTTCATTTTTGGATTGCTGATCGGGCGCATTTTTTTAAAATAATATTTTTTAAAGAATGATATTGAATTTAATTTTTTGTTAGTTCATAAAATCTGAACTATTAAACTAAAATTAATATACAATTTTAGCGAATTATTTTTATCCAATCTGAAAAATTAAAACTAAAAAACAAAAACTTTATGACAACTTTATTTGATTCTCTGAAAATTGGCGATTTAACTTTGCCAAATCGTCTTGTAATGGCGCCTCTTACTAGAATGCGCAGCAAACAACCAGGAGATGTTCCTCAAGAAATAAACGCAAAATATTATGCACAAAGAGCAAGTGCGGGTTTAATAATTTCTGAGGCAACACAAATTAGCCAACAAGGCAAAGGCTATCCAGCAACTCCTGGAATTTATTCAGATGAACAAGTTGAAGGCTGGAAAGCTGTGACAAAAGCGGTTCATGATCAAGGTGGTAGAATTTTTCTGCAACTTTGGCATGTGGGCAGAATTTCTCATCCATCGCACCAACCAAATGGAGCATCGCCAGTAGCTCCTTCAGCAATTGCTGCAAAAAACAGTGGCACTTATACGGCAGAATTTAAGCCAACATCAATTTTAACACCACGCGCTCTTGAAAATGTAGAAATTGCGGGCATTGTTTCTGATTTTAAAAAAGCGGCGCAAAATGCTAAGGAAGCAGGTTTCGACGGTGTTGAAGTTCATGGCGCCAACGGATATTTGTTAGACCAATTTTTACAAGATGGTTCAAATAAAAGAACTGATCAATATGGCGGATCAATTGAAAATAGAGCAAGATTATTGCTTGAAGTGATGGACGCTGCAATTTCAGTTTGGGGTGCAAGCAAAGTGGGCGTGCGTTTGTCGCCTTATGGAACTTTTAATGATGTTAGCGATTCTGATCCAGAAAAATTATTTTCTTATGTTTTAGAAAAATTAGACGAGAGAAAAATTGCTTTTTTAGATTTGATTGAGCCAAGATCTTCAGGCGCTGGTGGTGGTGATTCTGAAGTGGAAAATGCTCCAAATACTGCAAATATTTTCCGCGAAAAATTCAAAGGCGTGTTAATTTCAGCTGGCGGATATAATCCAGAACTAGCTAAAGAAGCGGTTGAAAGTGGCAAAACTGACGCTGTGGCTTTTGGTAGATATTTTATTTCAAACCCTGATTTGTCTAGAAGAATTAAAGAAGGAAAAGAATTGAATAAATATAATCGCGCCACATTCTATGGTGGTGCAGAAGCTGGTTACACTGATTATCCAGTTTTGTAATATAAAAATAATTTTCACTGTGAGGATTGTAAAGATTAGGCAGCGGTCTATCTTTCTCTCCTCGCAATTTTGATTTCTGGGTTTCGAGATTCTTTTAAATTCATCAAATGCCAAACCAATCAAAATCCCAAATCTTATTTTTAACCTTCCTTGCGCTTCCTTTAGCATTCGTGGGTATTCCAATTTATTTGAATATCACTGATTTTTATGCTCGCAGCTTTGATTTAAATTTAGCATTAATTGGATTTTTGTTAATCTTCATTCGCGCTTTCGATGCTCTGCAAGACCCAGCAATAGGGTGGTTTTCTGACTATTTAGCCACCAAAAAAATTACAAGGCGCAGAATTATTGCTCTTGCTTCAATATTTTTATCTTTAAGTTTTTATCTAGTTTTTAACCCACCAATGGCGCTTTCGCAAAATGCTGCAATTGTGTGGTTTGTGCTGAATTTGGCCTTCACCTACACTTGCTTTAATTTTGTTACTATCAATTTCGAATCTCTAGCCGCAATCACTGCCAGAAATGATTCACAGAGAATTACAATTAATTCTTACAAAGAATTTTTTGGGCTTTTGGGCATGATTTTGGCTTTCATTTTGCCTGCCATTTTATCGCAGTTTTTTGCCTTTAGTTTAACTGAAAGTTATGTGGCTTTAAGCCTTGTGTTTGCTGCCTTTATTTTATTTGCAACTTTAGTTTTTTTGCCGCGTTTAAAAAGCGATTCAGTAAATTTTTCTACTGCCAAAAATTTAAGTTTTTTTAGTGTTTTAAAAGATAAAAAGTTTCTATTTTTTCTTGCTATATTCATCACCAACTCTGTCGCCGTAAGTCTTCCCGCTGCTAATTTAAATTTCTTCATTCGTGATATTTTGCATGATGAAAAGAATTTAGGTTGGTTTTTATCAATTTATTTTCTTTCGGCCTGTTTATTTATTCCTTTGTGGAAAATTCTGTTTAAGCGCTTTGGAATTAAAGAAACATGGATTTTCTCAATTGCTTTTTCAGTTCTTATTTTTCTTTTTGCCTATTTTTTAAAAGCTGAAAACTCACTTTATTTTTACGCTGTCTGTTTCTTTTCAGGAGCATTTTTGGGTGCAGATTTAATAGCACCGCCAATAATTCTGGCACAATTAACTCAATATAAAAAGGAACTGGTTTCTTCTTATTTTTCGATATGGAATATGGCGGTTAAATTTGGCTTGATGATTGCTGCTTCGGGCAGTTTAATTGCTTTATCTTTTCTTGGTTATCATCCAACAAACTCTACTTCAGAAGGTTTGCAAGCGGTTGCATTTTTTTATGCAGCTTTGCCATGTTTGTTAAAACTTCTGGTAATTGCGCTTCTTTTTAAATGGAAAAAATATGAAAATTAAAAAAACTCTAATCATTATGTCACTAATCACTTCTCTAGGCTTTTTATTCGGTTGCGCCAATTCTGATCCAAAAATTTATGAGAAAAATTCTCCTAAGTTAGACATCAGAAATTATTTAAATGGAAATCTTGAAGCAGAAGGAATTTTGCAAGATCGCGCGGGCAAAGTAATAAAAAGTTTCACGGTAAAAATGAACGGAACTTGGAGTGGCAATGAAGGAAAATTAGCTGAAGATTTTATTTTTTCTGATGGCAAAAAAGATCACCGTGATTGGGAAATTAAAATGCTTGATGACAATAATTTTACAGCAAAAGCCCACGATACTGTAGGAATTGCCAAAGGCGAACAATATGGCAATGCTGTGAAAATGGCTTATGTTTTAAGTGTGGATGTTGATGGTAAAAAATATGACATCGCACTAACTGATTGGATTTATTTGGTTGACGCCAAAAACGCGATCAATGTTTCTAAAATGACAAAATTTGGCTTCACCGTGGGCACTTTAACAATTTCTTTTAAAAAACTTTAGATGAGAAAAACCTGCTGGATTATTGGAGCCAGCCATGGCATTGGCGAGGCTTTAGCTAAAAGCTATTATGACCAAGGTTTTAACTTGGCAATTTCAGCGCGCAGCATTGAAAAGCTTGAGAAAATTAAAGAAGAATTTTCTTCATCAAGAAAAAAGCCGCGAGAAATTTTTGTTACTAAAGTTGATGTTGTTGATGTTGGTTCTTTGATAAAAGCGCGTGATAAAATTGTGAAAAATTTTGGCAAAATTGATTTGGTAATTTTTTGCTCAGCGCTTTATCAGCCAACATCGGCAATTAATTTTGATTTGATAATTGCCAAGCAAGTGGTGGAAGTGAATTTAAATGGTTTTTTGAATTTGCTGCATGTTATCACGCCGCAAATGTTAAAACAAAAAGGCGGACAAATTGGCGTTATCGCAAGTGTTGCAGGATATTTTGGACTGCCTAAATCCTTTGCTTATGGCGCTTCTAAAGCTGCTTTAATAAATTTATGCGAAGGAATTTATCCAGAAATGCTAAAGCAAGGAATTGTTATTTCAGTGATTAATCCCGGATTTGTAAAAACCCGTTTAACTGATAAAAACTCTTTCAAAATGCCTTTTATAATTTCTTCTAAAAGAGCTGCTGAAGAGATTGTGAGGGGATTACAAAAGAAACAATTTGAAATTCATTTTCCTAAAAAATTTACTTTGCTTCTAAAAACTCTGCGTCTTTTGCCTTATCGGCTTTTCTTTTTCATAACCAAGAAAATTAATTAAAGTTAAATGAATAAACCAAAAATTGCCGTCATCGGTTCAGGCATATCAGGCTTGGCTTGCGCTTATTTTCTTTGTGAAAAATATAGCGTAAAAATCTTTGAAAAAAACGACTATTTGGGTGGCCATTCAAACACCGTTGAAGTTGATTATGATGGTAAAAAAATCGCTGTTGATACTGGATTTATCGTTTTTAACCACGCAACTTATCCAAATTTAAAAAGCTTTTTTAACTTGATGAATGTGGCTTATCAAAAAAGTAACATGTCATTTGCGGTTAAGATTGACGAGGGTTGCCTTGAATATGCGGGAACAAATTTAGCATCGGTTTTTGCTCAAATTAAAAATATTTTTAATCCGCAATTTTTAATTATGTTGCGCGACATTATGCGCTTCAACAAAAAGGCTATTGATATTCTTGAGCGGCAATTTGACCCTAATTACACTTTAAAAAACCTGCTTGATGATTTGGCTGTGAAAAAATATTTCCGCCAATTTTATTTATTGCCAATGTCGGGCGCTATCTGGAGTTGCCCGCTTGAAACTATGCTAGCTTATCCGGCGCAAAGTTTTGTGGCTTTCTTTAAAAATCACGGTCTTTTAACCGTGGCCGATCAGCCGCAATGGTACACGGTGAGCGGTGGATCAAAAGAATATGTTAAAAAAATTGCTGAAAAAATTGGTCAAAATTCAATCTCGCTTAATGATGAAGTGACAGCTGTGGAAAGGCTTAGTGACAAGGTTTTGGTGAAGTCAAAAAAAGGAGAAGAACTTTTTGATTTGGTATTTTTTGCTTCGCACGGAAATCAAGTTTTGCCGCTTTTAAAAAATGCTAGTGAAGCCGAAAAAGAAGTATTTTCTGCTTTCAAATATCAGCCAAATTTAGCCGTGTTGCATCGCGATTCTTCTGTGATGCCAAATGCCAAAAAAGCTTGGTCTAGCTGGGTTTACAGCAATAATTCTAAAAATGAAAATCAGCAAATTGCCATCACTTATTGGATGAATAATTTGCAAAATATTGATGCCAAATATCCACTTTTTGTAACGCTAAATCCATCGCAAGAAATATCGGAAGATAAAATTTTTGCGCGTTTTAATTACGAACATCCAATTTTTGATTCACAAGCAGTTGTGGCGCAGGCCAAGATAGAAAGCATTCAAGGTGTTGATAAAATTTATTTTTGCGGTGCTTATCAAAAAAATGGTTTTCATGAAGATGGAATTTCTTCGGCAATTTCGGCAATTAATAAACTGAAAGTTTTTGCGCCATGGCAATAATAAATTCAGCTTTTCTTTGCCACGCACAAGTAATGCATAAAAGGCTTAAGCCCGTTATAAACCAGTTTCTTTATCGCGTTTTTTATTTGTGTTTTGACATTTCACAAACTGAAAAAATTTCTTCTAAATTCTTATCGCTAAATCGCTTCAATCTTTTTTCTTTTTACAAAAAAGATCACGGCGCGCGTGATGGATCAAGCCTTCAGATTTGGATTGATGAAATTTTAAGTAAAAAAAATCTTCAACAAAAAGTTAAAAAAGTTTTTTTGCTAAGCTATCCGCGTGTTTTAGGATATGTCTTCAGCCCAGTCAGCTTCTGGTTTTGTCTTGATGAGAATGAAAAACTAATCGCAGTTTTATCCGAAGTGAACAACACTTTTGGCGAAAATCACAATTACTTAATTTTTAATTATGACCAGTCTGGTATTCAGGAAAATCAATGGTTTGAAACTAAAAAAGAATTTCATGTTTCGCCATTTCTTAAGGTGGAAGGTGAATATAAATTTCGTTTTATCTTTAATGAAAAATCAATTGCGGTGTGGATTGATTATTGTGCAAAAAATTCTGAAAAAACTTTGCTTACAAGTATAGTTTGTAAAAAAGAAAAACTTTGTGACTCACTTCTAATAAAGGCTTTCTTCGATATTCCGTTAATGACTGTAAAAGTGATTGTTCTTATTCACTGGCAGGCTTTGAAACTGCTTTTT
>CAMCME010000034.1 GCA_945875925.1 Rickettsia typhi
CTTGCGTTCGGGATGACAGTATTTATTTAACTAATAAACATCGTAAGAATTTGTGCCGCCGTGATAAAACTTATTACGACAAATGTTACATTTAGAAAATTTTGCGATGAATAATTCAACCGCTCTTGGCTCTTTCAAACAAATAACCCAACCAAGCATATGTACACCCGGAAGCATGATAAAAAGGTAGAAGAATTTACTGGTAATAACGAATGCTAAAAGAGAAACTATACCGTTAAGAGCGGCGAAAGTATAACTTACTCCCATCAAAAGCGGAGGTCTGGTTAAACCTAAGAATAAAGGATTGGTTCCAACTACACCTGACATGATTTTTTAATTTTTAGATTAGTTGACAAAAAGAAGCGGCGAAAATATAAACCGCCCCCGCAAAAGTCAATCATGCTAAACAGAATAAGAAGTTTACTTCCTTCAAAACGATTAACATTAAACCAAAATCAAAATGTCCTTCCTCGCAAATTCTCTAAGCAATATCAAACCATCTCCAACAATCGCCATCTCAATGAAAGCCGCAGAATTAAAGGCTTCAGGCAAAGATATTATTTCTCTTGGAATGGGCGAACCAGATTTTGATACTCCAGATCACATTAAAGAAACTGCAATTAAAGCCATCAACAAAGGTGACACAAAATATACTGCAGTTGACGGAACTGCGTCTCTTAAAAAAGCCATCATCGAAAAATTCAAAAGAGAAAATGGCCTTGAATATAAGGCTTCAGAAATTTGCGTTTCTACAGGCGCGAAGCAAGTTATTTACAATGCCTTAGTTGCCACTTTAAACGCGGGCGACGAAGTTATTATTCCAGCTCCTTACTGGGTTTCTTATCCTGATATGGTTCTTCTTGCAGGCGGAACTCCTGTGATTGTGAATTCGGGTGCTGAAACAAATTTCAAAATTTCTCCAAAAGATTTAGAAGCAAAAATTACTCCAAAAACTAAATGGATAATTTTAAATTCTCCAAGCAACCCAACTGGCGCATGCTATTTGGCCTCTGATTTAAAAGCTTTGGCTGAAGTTTTGTTACGCCATCCACAAGTTCACATCATGGCTGATGACATTTACGAACATTTAATTTTCGACAATTTAAAATTCGCCACAATTTCAGAAGTTGAACCAAAATTAAAAGATCGCACTTTAATAGTGAATGGCGTCTCTAAAGCTTATTCAATGACTGGTTGGAGAATTGGTTATGGCGCGGGACCTGAAAAATTGCTTAAAGCAATGTCGATGATTCAGTCTCAAAGCACATCAAGCCCATGTTCAATTTCACAAGCTGCTTCTGTTGAAGCGTTAAGCGCAACTCACGCTTACTTAAAAACTAACGCTGAAATTTTCCAAAAACGCCGCGACAAAGTTGTATCAATGCTTAACGCAATTGATGGAATTGAATGTAATGTTCCAAATGGCGCATTTTATGTTTTCCCATCTTGCTTGGGTTTGTTTGGCAAAAAAACTCCAGCTGGAAAAGTTATTTTAAATGACAGCGATTTCGTAACTTATTTACTTGAAGAAGTTTTAGTTGCTGTAGTTCCAGGTTCAGCTTTTGGTCTTGAAGGATTCTTCAGAATCTCTTACGCAGCCAGCGACGAATTCTTAGAAAATGCCATGCAAAGAATTTCTGAAGCCTGCAAAAAGTTACAGTAATTTTTCATGATTCTCACCTTCGACATCGGAAATACTAACATCGTTATTGGCCTTTTTGAGGGTGAAAAAATCACCCACAAATGGCGCTTAATTTCTGATACCAAAAAAAATGTTGATGATTATGCCATCGATTTAATCGAACTTTTTTTGACGGCTAAAATCGATTGTCTGCAAATTTCTGGCACCATCATAGCTTCAGTAGTTCCAGTGCTTACCGGCAAGATTTTAGAAGCGATGAAAAAATTTACCAATTGCCAAATTTTTGTAGTTGGCGAAGCAGACACGAAATTAAATATCGATATTCAAGTTAAGAATAAAAATGAAGTTGGCGCCGATCGTTTAATCAATTCTATAGCTGGATATAAAAAATTCGGCGGCAATTTAATCATCATCGATTTCGGCACCGCCACAACTTTTGATATGGTTGGCAAAAACGGCGAATATCTTGGCGGAGTAATATCTCCAGGAATTAATCTTTCGCTAAAAGCCCTGCATGACATGACCGCAAAATTGCCCAAAATTACTGTGAAGCCGCAAACAAATGTAATTGGTAAAAACACCATTGAGGCGATGAATTCTGGAGTTTATTTCGGATATATTTCTTTGATTGAAGGATTGGTAGAAAAAATAGAAAAAGAGCATGGCGAAAAAACCACTAGAATTATGACTGGCGGACTTTCTGAAATTTTCAAAGAAGCTCTTGCAAATACCATCAATCATCACGAGCCAGACCTAACGCTGGATGGCCTTCGTTTGGTTTATGAGATGAATTCCAAATAATAAAACTCTCCAATTTTTCAAGTAGGGATTGGGGTCGAACTGATCTTTAATTTCAACAACTTCCGCTTATCTAAAGCCCCTCCTTTTTAAGGAGGGGAGGAAAAAAGATTCCCCCACCAACTACTTGCTTCCAACATCTTTCCACTTTAAACTTTCTCACCTCAAAACACCGAACCCTTAAACTCCAAATCAAAATAAATATTCCAAATGGATCTTAACTTAAAAAAACACCACTCCGACCTACTATTCTTGCCCCTTGGTGGCGCTAATGAAATTGGCATGAATGTAAATTTATACCATCTTGACGGCAAATGGTTGATGGTGGATTTAGGTGTTGGTTTCGCCTCAGATGTTCCAGGAATCGACATGCTAGCGCCAGACCTTTCTTTTATTAAAGCTCACAAAAAAAATCTTCTTGGCATCATCGTCACTCACATTCACGAAGATCACTTAGGCGCAGTTCAGCATTTATGGCGCGATCTTGAAGTTCCAGTTTATGCAACCAACTTAGCTGCAAATTTTCTGCGTTCAAAATTGGAAGAATTTAAATTAGATAAAAAAGTTCCAATCCATCTAATCGACAATACAAAAGATCTAGAATTAGGCCCCTTCAAAATTGAATTTTTGGGCCTAACTCACTCAGTTCCTGAGATGAAAGCTTTAATCATCAAAACTTCAAAAGGAAATGTACTTCACACTGGCGATTGGAAATTCGATCCAGATCCAGTTGTTGGTGAAATTTCAGACAAAGAAATTATTAAAAAATATGGTGATGAAGGAAAATTCTTAGCCGTAATTTGCGATTCAACAAATGCGTTAAGCGAAGGACACTCTAAGTCTGAAGGTGACCTTTACCATTCTCTAAAACTTCTAATTCAAGATCGCAAAGGCTTAGTTGGTGTTACAACTTTCGCTTCTAACATCGCGCGCGTTCACACCATTGCAAGAATTGCCAAAGAAGTCGGCCGTAAGGTTGTGCTCGCTGGTTTCTCACTTCACCGCATCTGCGAAGTTGGTCGCAAAAGTGGCTATTTCATGGAAGGTTTCGATTTCATTTCCGATCGCGAAATGAAATTTTATGACAAAAAAGATATCCTTGTAATCTGCACAGGTTGCCAGGGTGAGCCAAACGCAGCGGCTAAAAAAATTGCCACCGACACTCATCCGTCAATTCGTTTCACGGTTGGTGATTTAATGATTTTCTCTTCAAAAATTATCCCAGGAAATGAGAAAAAAATCTTCGGACTTTTTGATGCTCTAGCTAAAAAACAAATCGATGTGATGACTGAAAAAGATCATTTCGTGCATGTTTCTGGACATCCTTCTCAAGACGAACTTCGTGAAATGTATGCGCTTGCCAGACCAAAAGTTGCAATTCCAGTTCACGGCGAATTCATTCACACCAAAACTCACGCTGAACTTGCTAGAGATTGCGGCGTTCCAAAATGTATTCAAATCGAAAATGGTTTGGCGATAAAATTACAAGAAGAAAATTTCCAAAGTGAATGTTCAATTGCTGGTTTCGTAAAATCTGGCTATTTCGGCGTTGACGGACGCCAACTTTTAGACCTAAAAGGCGAAGTTATTAAAGAGCGCCGCAAACTACAAAATAGTGGTCTGGTAACAATTTCTTTTGCAGTTGATGGCATTCTTGAATTGCTTGCCAAACCAAAAATAATTTGTGTTGGCTCTTACGATTTGAAAGGAGATCGCGAAAGCGAAAACGCCATTCAAGAAGAAATCCGCTACTTCTTAAAACAAAGAGCCAAAGAGCTTGGACTTAAGAGCAGCAAAGGTTTGCAATTCTTAAAAAAGAAACAGAAAAAATTATTAGATACAAAAATTACCTCTGACATCGAAAAAAATCTTCGCAGCAAACTTCTAAAAATCTTCGAAGACCTAATGGGCAAAAGACCTGTTATGGAAATTATGATTCATGTGATTAATTAATTTTATCCTCTCGCAGCCGGAGTTGCGCAAAAAACTTGAGCAAACTTCCCAGCGGTTGAGCGGAGTCGAAACCTTAGGGAAGTTAGACTCCAAAGCCAAAGACTAAAGCAACAAAACTATGACCGAAACAAAACCAGAATTTAAAATCATTGCCGATCACCTTCGTTCTTCCTGCTTCCTAATCGCAGACGGCGTAATGCCAAGCAACGAGGGACGCGGATATGTGTTACGCCGCATCATGCGCCGCGCCATGCGCCAAATCCACAAACTAGGCGCGAAAGAAGCTACAATGTATAAATTAGTAGATTCTCTAATCAAAGAAATGGGAGTCGCCTACCCTGAATTATCAAGAGCTCGCGACACCATCATCGATTCTTTAAAAAACGAAGAAGAAAAATTTCGCGAAACTTTAGAAAAAGGTTTGAAGATTTTGGAAGAAGAAATTTCTAAAACAAAAAACCAAAAATTCTCTGGCGAAACCGCCTTCAAACTTTACGACACTTACGGCTTTCCGCTTGATCTAACTCAAGACATTCTGAAAGAAAAAAACATCGAAGTTGATGTTGAAGAATTTAATCGCGAAATGGAATTACAACGCGCCAGAGCTAGAAAAAACTGGTCTGGAAGTGGTGAAGAAAAAGAAGATAATTTGTTCTTCGACTTAAAAGAAAAATACGGCGAGACAAAATTTTTGGGCTATGAATCAACCACAGCCAAAGCAAAAATTCTAGCAATTGAAGAGATTGCGGCAACAAAACAAAAAATAATCATCCTTGATCAAAGCTCATTCTACGCCACTTCAGGCGGACAAAAAGGTGATGATGGAAAAATTATTTGCGGCCAAAACGAAATTGAAATTTCTGAAACTAAAAAATTCGCTGGAAATTTATTCATTCATTTAGCTTCAAAAATCACAGGCAATTTTAAAGTGGGTGACGAAGTTATAACACAAGTAAACCCTGCAAGCCGCCAAGCTCGAGCTTGCCACCACTCCGCAACTCACTTAATGCACAAAGCTTTAAAAGAAGTTTTAGGAAATTCTATTTCGCAAAAAGGTTCAAATGTGGATGCTGAATATTTTACTTTCGACTTCAATTTCAATCGCGCCATGACGCCTGAAGAAATCAAAAAAGTTGAAGATTTAGTGAATTCTTGGATCAATTTAAATTCAGTCGTAAACACCAATTTAATGGCTTTAGAAAAAGCTCGGGAAAGCGGAGCTGAAGCCTTGTTTGGCGAAAAATATGATTCAGAAGTTCGTGTGGTAAAAATGGGATCTTCTGTTGAGTTATGCGGCGGAACTCATGTAAAAAACACTTCTGAGATTGAAATTTTTAAAATAATTTCAGAAAAATCTGTAGCTTCTGGAATCAGAAGAATCGAGGCTAAAAGCGGTTTAGCTGTGAAAGAATATTTGAGCCAGCAAGCAGAAAAATTACAAAAATTTGTTTCTGATCTGCAAGAAAAAATTACTAAAAAAATTCAGGAAATTTTTGAACTTAATGGATCTAAATCAGACAGCACGCACTTAGCCGAAAATGATGCAAAAATTCTCGAAGAAATTTTAAGACAAAAAGACAAAGAAATTGAACGCCTGAAAAAACAAGTTTTGCTTGCTGGGCTTGATGCTTTGAAGTCAGAAAAAATTGGTGAAGTAAATTTGTTAAGCCATGTATTTTCTGATGTTGACGCCAAAGACTTACGCGAAATTGCCAATGAATTAAAAGCCAAAAAAGACTTTTTCGCTTCGCACATCTTTGCCATTTTTGGCGATAAAGATGACAAAGTTGCAGCAATCATCGCAGTCAGCAACAACCTGCAAGACAAATTCGATTCATCAAAATTAATCACACCAGTTGTCGAAGCAATTGGCGGCAAAGGTGGTGGTGGCAAAAAAGATTTAGCTATGGGTGGTGGAACCAATAAAGACGGTATTCCACAAGCAATTGAAGTTTTGAAGAATTTAATAAGATAAAAATTACAATAGACCTCAACATAAAACAAAACTGGTGGCCCATGCGGAGTGGAAACCACCTGAAGCTTCCTAACGCGGAGTTACTATAAAGTAGGAACCCTCAAGCAGGACGGGGTTTGTAACCCCGTCCTAATTTTCATTTCAAACTTCAAGTAATGAAATGAACATGTGGATTGGGTTACAAACCCATTCCAGCTTAGGATTCCAGAACAACTAAGAGCAACAAAAAACAATTAACAAAACATGACTCGCAAATATTTCGGCACTGACGGCATTCGTGGCATAGCAAATAAATTTCCAATGACCGCAGAAATTGCCTTAAAAGTTGGCATGGCGGTTGGTGCAAAATTTGGGGCAAATTTCACAAATGGATCTCACCGTCATCGCGTGGTAATCGGCAAAGATACTCGCCTTTCTGGATATGTAATTGAACCAGCTTTAACTGCTGGTTTCGCTGCTGTTGGCATGGATGTGTTTTTGGTTGGACCAGTTCCAACTCCAGCAGTTTCAATGCTTACCAAATCTCTGCGTGCCGACATTGGAATTATGATTTCAGCTTCTCACAATCCTTATCACGACAATGGAATTAAAATTTTTGATCGCGATGGCAACAAGCTCAACGACTTAATAGAAAGCGAATTAGAAGCTTTAATCGAAAGCGACATTTCTGCTCATCTAGCAAAACCAAAAAATTTGGGCCGCGTAAAAAGACTTGAAGATGCTAAAGGCCGCTACATCGAATTCGTAAAAAATTCTTTCCCGAAAGAAAAAAGTCTAACTGGTTTAAAAATAGTTTTAGACTGCGCTAACGGCGCTTCTTATTCTATGGCCCCAACAATTTTTTGGGAACTTGGTGCAGAAGTAATTGAAATAGGCGTTGATCCAAATGGCTTCAACATTAATGAAAACTGCGGCTCAACTCACCCTGAAGCTTTGCGCCAAAAAGTTTTAGAAACTAAAGCTGATATTGGAATTGCACTGGACGGAGATGCTGATCGCCTTTTGATAGTTGATGAAAATGGCAAAATTGCTGACGGCGATAAAATCATCGCTCTGATCGCCGAGAAATTACATAATGAAGGAAGTTTGAAGGGTGATACTGTAGTTATTACTCAAATGTCTAATTTGGCGCTAGAAAACTATCTACGCTACCTCGGAATTTCAACCATCCGCAGCAAAGTTGGCGATCGTTATGTTTTAGAAGAAATGAGAAAAGCTAAATGTAATTTTGGCGGCGAACAATCTGGTCACATCGTTCTTTCGGACTATTCTACAACTGGAGATGGATTAATTGCAGCTTTACAAGTTTTATCAGTTTTATGCGAAGTGAAAAAACCAGCTAGCCAAATTCTTAATGTTTTTGAATTAGCTCCACAAATTTTGAAGAATGTAAAATTCGAAGCTGGCCGCGAAAACCCTTTAGAAACAAAATCTGTAAAAGATTTTATCGCTGAAAAAGAAAAAGAACTGGGCAAAAAAGGCAGAATTTTAGTACGCAAAAGCGGCACTGAAAATTTAATCCGCGTGATGGTTGAAGGTGAAGATGAAAAACTGATCAACCAAATATGTGATGATATTATTAAGCAGATTCAGTAGCTTCTTTTAAGGGAATTATATTTTCACATCTAAATATATTAAAATCACCACAGCATATCTTTTATCCGACTCTATCTTTAAATCTAAATCCATCTTATCTCACCTTTTAATCTACTTCATCCTGTAGATTTTTCCTCCTATAGATTTCTTCATCTTTCCTGTCGTTTTTTATTTTCTGTCATTTCGAACGAAGTGAGAAATCTCATAAATTTATAAAGCATTCATTTTCTCATGAGATTTCTCACTTCGTTCGAAATGACAGGAAAGTTCTCTAGAAATAACAGGAAGGTTCGTTCGAAATGACAGGAAAGATAGAATGGAATCAAAATAACAAACCACTAGATTCCACCCAAACCCCAGGCAATAAAAAACCAGACTGTCATTTCTGACAGCCTGGTTATTTAAATTATATCTATTCTAAGAAACTATTGAGTAACTGCGATAGCATATTTTTTGCTAAGATATTTTTCGATAGATTGACGATCAGTATCAGATAATACATTATCGAAAAGAATAATTTCTGAGATTTCACCAACGAATGGAAGAGTAGCGGTACCACATACATCGTTACCAACGCAAATGTTACCAGTAGGAGCAACCATGAATGCAGGAGTAGCGCTGATACCAGCTTTACCATTTTTATAAGTTTTTACAGCAGGAGTAGCAACTGCAACACCGTTTAGACTGTTTGGAGCAATTGTAGCAGAGATGATTTCAGGAACGCCAACTACAGTCGAATTTCCAGAAACCACATCAGTGTTAACGGTACCGTTAACTTTCAATGTAGTGAAGCCAGTAGTAGCTTTTGCAACACCGAAACCGTTAGTACCAGTTGTACCGTTGAAAACTACTGTATTAGCAGCTGTCAAGTCAGTAGATCTAACTACCGCGAAAACTGTGTAAGCGCTGAAAGGAGCGCTAATGACAGTTCCTAAAAAACCAGTGTTTGCATTAGTAAATACAAGAGATGGAAGACCATTAATACCACTGATAGCTTTGTAAGTAACTGCTGAACTTGCAGTAGTTGTGAAGGAGGTTGGAATAGCAAGTTGTGGGTTGTTATCGCGCCAGCTTGCTACTTGTCCTTTATCAATATTTTGAACAGAAGAGCTGTCTAGAATATTACCATCTTTAGTAGGCTCTAACCATAAAAGTAAGCCTTTAGTACTTTGCACTGGAGAACTTTCAGTAACATTTTGAGCGGTTTGCAATTTTGATGCAAAAACCAATCTGCTCCCTTGAGTGACACCAGCAATCAGTATGCCTATAATAAGAATTACGATTGAAAGTTCAATCAATGAAAAAGCGCGATTTTTATTTTTCATATTTTTCGATTTTTTGTTTAGTGAAAGTAGTAGTAATGAAGCTTCCATATAATATAGAAAGTAGAGATCCAATTAAAATTGCCAATTTTACCTCGTCAAGCATTATTTTCTCAAGTGTATCATTTTCTACGAAAGCTAATCCAGCGATAAAAATGCTCATAGTGAAGCCAATTCCTGTAAAAATACTAGCGGCGTAAAACTCGCGCCAATTGCAGCCTTGTGGCAGATGAGAGATTTTAAATTTAACCGCCAAAAAACTAAATAACATCACTCCAATTTGTTTACCAAAAAACATTCCGACAATTATTCCCATGGCCAATGGTTTTGTAAAAAAACTATCAAAAAAGTCATAAGAAAAATTCTTAACTTCTATTCCAGAATTAGCAAAAGCAAAGAGTGGCAAGATTAGAAAATTTACTGTGGGAGAAATTTTATGAGCCAGATTTTCTAATAGATTTTTATTATTAATTTTTAGAGGGATGAAAGCAGCCAGAAGAACGCCAGCTAGAGTGGAATGCACACCAGATTTTAAAATCATTAACCATAAAAATATTCCTAATATTACATAAAGAGATATTTTGTTAGAGCGCTTGAAGTTAAGAAGTACAAGGCCAGCCAAAGGAATTAAAGATAATAATAAATAAGAAATTTGCAGATCTTTGCTGTAGAAAAAAGCGATGATTAAAATTGCCACCAGGTCATCTATTACAGCTAAAGAAACTATAAAAATTTTCAAAGATTTAGAAATCTTTTTACCAAACAAACATAATATTCCATAAGCGAAAGCTATGTCAGTTGCGGTTGGAATAGCAAAGCCGCGCAAATTTTCTAAATTATTTATATTGATAATAATAAAAATTATCGCGGGAGAAATTACGCCGCCAAGTGCCGCAATTAAAGGCAAAGAAGCTTTGCGTTTGGTAGAAAGTTCGCCAATTAAAATTTCTTTTTTTAATTCAAGGCCGATGAGAAAAAAGAATATCGCCATCAAAGCATCATTAATCCAGTCGCGCAGTGATAAGTCTTTTTCGATATTTAAAAAATCTATAGCCAACGGCAAAGGAATTTTTAGAAATTCAAAATAGGCTGAAGAATTTGAAGAATTGGCAATGCTGAGGGCCAAAATGGTGGATAATAACAGTAAAATACCTGTTGCTGCTTCGGCCTTGAAGAAAGTTGTAACAGTTTTTTTGATCATTTTTTAAGTATAATGAGAAACAGAAACCCTAAATCTTAAAATCTTCGCCGAGATAAACTTTTTTAACTTCTTTATTATTCACAATTTCTTCTTTTGAGCCAGAAGTTAAAATTCCACCATCATAAACAATGTAAGCGCGATCAACGATTGATAAGGTTTCACGCACATTATGATCTGTGATTAACACACCAATATTTTTACTAGTAAGATGAGAAACCATTAAACGAATATCATTTACTGCGATTGGATCGATACCAGCAAATGGCTCGTCAAGCAATATGAATGAAGGATTCGTGGCAAGGGCGCGAGCAATTTCAACTCTTCTTCGCTCACCACCCGATAAAGCCAAGGCGTGAGATTTTCTGATATGCCCAATCGAAAATTCTTCTAATAATTCTTCTAATCTTTCTTTGCGTTTGAAGTTGTTAGATTCAGCAATTTCAAGTATGGAATAGATATTATCTTCCACCGTCATGCCGCGAAAAATGGAAGCTTCTTGTGGCAAATATCCAACACCCAAACGCGCTCTTTGATACATTGGCATGTCTGTAATATTGAGATCATCGATAAAAATATCTCCCTGCCCAACATCAACCAAACCAACCACCATGTAGAAACAAGTGGTTTTTCCAGCGCCATTCGGCCCCAAAAGCCCAACAACCTCGCCTTGTTTAATTTCAAAACTAATATCACGAATGACAGTTTTTTTGCCGTATTTTTTACTTAAATTTTTTGCTCTTAAAGTTTTAATCATCAGCTTTTTCTTTCTTGTTTTTATTTGATTTTTTTGAAGTTTTTTGAGTTTTTAAATCATCTCCAATAACCATCATAACTCTTTTATCTGTGACTTCTTCCCCGATAACAGAAGATTCTAAACTCTTGCCCACAAAATTGCCTTTTTTAGTATCAAGATGATAAATAAATTTGTCACCATTGGCAATTGAAGTGCCATTATTTACCATGACATTTTTTTCTAAAACAAAAATATTCTCGCTTGGATCGTAATATCCAGTATTTCCAGTTGCGATAAATTCTTCGCTAAAAATTTTAACATCTTCTTTGGCGTCAATTCTTTTAATTGATGATTCTTTTTTTGGCTTTGGCTCTAAGCTAGACTTCTCTTCATCTTTAGCAATTTCTTCTTTAAAAATTTTACTTTCTACACTTTTAGATTTGGGTTTTTGAGCTGATTTTTCTTCGTAAATCACCGTCATTTTTTTCGCCAATAAACTACTATCTTCTTTTTCAACCGCTACATTGCCTAAAAAATCTAT
Organism: Rickettsia typhi; assembly: GCA_945875925.1. Taxonomy (GTDB): domain Bacteria; phylum Pseudomonadota; class Alphaproteobacteria; order Rickettsiales; family UBA1997; genus UBA2645. The sequence goes on from CAMCME010000034.1 coordinate 11,762, forward strand.
AGTTTGAGATTTTCTCTTGATGTCAATTATGTCGGATCTTATTCTAGTTGGTGCTTCTTTATTTGACTTAAGCGAGGGTTTTTTATTTTTTTCGGCTTCACTTTTTGCAATGGCTTCATCAGAAAAAAACTGCAGTATTATTATTGAAAATACCAACAAAAATCTCGTAACAGCCGTGAAGAAACTTAATATAAAATTTGATTTATCTCGCTTCATCTTCGCTATTATTTCTTGTTTAATTGTTGTTTTTATAATTCTTCAAACCTCTAAAACCCCTGATACAGAGCTGGCTCAATTCAATCGCGATATTAAAAACTACAATGTTAAGTTGCAAATTCTTAATCATAGTAAAACAAAAATCGCTCAATTTTTCACAGCAACTGCCGATGATGAAAATGAAAGAATAACAGGCTTGATGGATTTAGATTTTCTGCCAGAAAACCATGCCATGCTCTTTATTTTTGACAAAAATATGGTGGTGACTATGTGGATGAAAAATACCAGAATCCCTTTAGACATGATATTCATCGATAAAAACGACAGGATAGTGAATATCAAAAGAAATACCAAACCTTATTCTTTAGACATTATTTCTTCAGAAAAATCAGTGGCCAAAGTTTTAGAAATTAACGGCGGATTAAGTGAAAAAATTGGTATAAAAATTGGACAAAAAATTAATCTCTTGCCAGAAAAAATAATTCAAAAAAAAGAAACATCTTATGAAAACCTTTCTGATAAAGAATAAAATATCGCCAAATTTAGTTGGGCTTGAAAAATCAGATTTCTATAAATTTATCACCAAGTCACAAGAATCAAGCTTAGAGGTGGTTAAGCAAGTTGAAGAAATTATTGACGACACCAGAAAAAATGGTGACCAAACTTTAATCAAACTTTCTAACAAATTCGATAAAACTGACTTCAAAAAACCTAGCGATTTTGTGGTGACTGAAGCAGAAATTAAAACATCCGAAAAGAATGTTTCTAAAGAAGTTAAATCTGCTTTAAACACTGCATTTAAACGCATTAAAGCCTATCACCAGAAACAGCTTCCGAAAGATTTTTCTTTCAAAGATAAAGACGGAGTTGAGCTGGCAAATTTATGGCGCGCTATTGAATCTGTTGGGGTTTATGCTCCAGGTGGAAGCGCCTCTTATCCAAGCTCAGTCTTGATGTCAGCTGTTCCGGCTTTGGTGGCTGGTGTAAAAAATATTAGTATTTGTGTACCAACTTCAGCTGGAAAAATTAATCCAGCGGTGCTTTACGCAGCAAAAATTTGTGGCATTAAAAAAATCTATAAAGTGGGTGGCGCGCAGGCAATTACTGCTTTGGCTTGTGGCACAAAAACCATTGAAAAAGTAAATAAAATTGTCGGCCCAGGAAATTCTTTCGTGGCTTATGCCAAGAAAATTTTATATGGCGAAGTTGGAATTGACATGATTGCGGGGCCAACTGATGTGACAATCATTGCCGATAAAAATAATAATGCTGACTGGATTGCGGCTGACGCACTTTCGCAACTTGAACATGGTGGAGATTCTAAAGCCTTTATAATTACCGATTCTAAAGACTTAGCTGACAAGGTTTCTGAGGCAATTTTAAAATTGGCAAAAGATTTACCACGCAAAAAAATCATCGAACAAAGCTTAAAAAATTCTGCAATTTTTGTAATTGAAAATCTTTCTGAAAGCGTTCATTTAGCTAACTTCATCGCGCCTGAACATTTAGAAATTGCGACAAAAAATCCCAAAAAATTTGTACAAAAAATTAATAATGCCGGAGCAATTTTCTTGGGAAATTACACTCCTGAAGCAATTGGCGATTATATGGCTGGACCAAGTCATACTTTGCCTACTTCCGCGTCAGCAAAATTTTCTAGCGGACTTTCGGTTTATGATTTTTTGAAAAGAATCTCTTTAATTTCTTGTGACAAAAAATCTTTTACAAAACTTAGTAAAGACACATCAATTTTAGCTGCTTGCGAAGGCTTAGATGCTCATAAATTAAGCATTGAAATCAGAAAATAAAATCCACATGAAAAAAATTATATCATCCATCTTTTCGGCTTTTTTACTAATCTCTTTGCTTGTGATGCCGATTTCTTCTTGTTCAAAAAAAGATGAAAAAAATAACGCTGAAATAGCTTATACCAAAGCGATGAAGCTTTTAAATAAAAAAAGTTTTGTGGAAGCTGCCGAAGCTTTTATTAAAATTGATGAAGAATATCCTTTTTCAAGATGGGCTTTGAAGTCTCAAACCATGGCGGTTTATGCTTATTATAAAGAAGAAAATTATGTTAAATTATTGCAAGTGGTTGATGACTTTTTGCGCTTGAATCCAGCAAGTGAATATGTGCCTTACATGATGTATATGAAGGGACTTTCTTACTATAAGCAAATTCCTGAAATTGATCGCGCTCAAGATAACACTCAGCAAGCATCTTTTGCTTTTCGTGAATTAGTGGCAAGATTCCCAAGCTCTGATCATGCTGCGGACGCTAAAGAAAAATTAACTTTTATTGATGAACATTTGGCTGGTGCCAAAATGTCGATTGGTCGTTATGAAATTCAAAATCAAAATTACATTGGTGCGATTAGCAATTTTAAACAAGTGATTCAGCGTTATCGTTATACCCATCAAGTTCACGAAGCTTATTTCAGATTGGTAGAAATTTATTATAAAATTGGTTTGAAAGCAGAAGCTTTGCAAGCTTATAAAGAATTGAAAGCCTTAGAAACTAAAAGTCAGGAAAGTATTTGGTTAATTTCGGCCATCAAAATTAATCCTGATTTATTCAAATGATTAATCATATAAAACTTGGCGAAAAACATATTTGGTTGCCTTATAGCCAAATGCAAAATCATCTGCCGCAACTAGAAATTAAAACGGCCAAGGGAAGTCAAATTTTTCTCAAAGATGGTCGCGTTTTAATTGATGGCATCAGCTCTTGGTGGTCTGTGGCTCATGGCTACAATCACCCTCACCTAATTAAAGAAATTTCTAAACAAGCCCGCATTTTACCCCACATTATGCTGGCGGGTTTTGCCAATGATCAAACTTACAAATTGGCGCATCGTTTATGTAAATTTACTGAAATGGACCGAGTGTTTTTTTCAGATTCTGGTTCAGTTGCTGTGGAAGTGGCGATGAAAATTTCTTGGCAGTTTCATATAAATTTAGGGAATAAAGAAAAAACCAAATTCATCTCATTTAAAAATTCATATCACGGCGACACAACTGGTGCAATGTCTCTTGCCGATTTAAATTCGGGCATGCATCAAAAATTTAAGAATATTTTACTAGAAAATTTCAGTCTCGATTTACCACAAAATAAAAATGATTTGGATAAATTAGAAATTTTTATAAAGGAAAATAAAAATATTTTAGCGGGAATTTTTGTTGAACCATTGGTGCAATGCGCTGGTGGTATGGTTTTTCATGATCCTAAAATTTTGAAGGAAATTTTTTCCATCGCTAAAAAATATGATATTTTATTTATTGCTGATGAATGCGCGGTTGGATTTTATCGCACTGGCAAAAAATTTGCTTGCGATTTCGCCAATATAAAACCAGATATTTTAATTTTAGGAAAAGCTTTAACAGGCGGAACTGTAAGCCTTGCCGCAACTTTAGTGAATGAAAAAATCTTTAAAAGCTTTCTTGGAAATTCTTTAGATTTAGCTTTAATGCATGGCCCAACTTTTATGGGAAATCCTTTAGCGTCAGCTGCGGCCAATGCTTCTTTAGATTTATTTGAAACTGTGGATTATGAGAAAAAAGTTTTATCGCAGGAAAAATTCTTAAAAACAGAATTAGAAAAATGCCGCAAATTTAAAATTGTGAAAAATGTACGCGTTTTGGGCTCTATTGGCGTGGTAGAGATTGAAGGAAATTGGCAAAAGATGATTGATTTAAGAAAAGAATTTGTAGAAACAGGAATATTTTTGCGACCTTTTGCAAATTGCATTTATGTGATGCCAGCTTTGAATATCAAAAAATCAGAGCTTAAAAAAATTAGCGATGCAATTTTTAAAATTGTGAAAAGCTATTCATAAATTGGCTGAAATATTGTTTTAAATATTTTAGCCACTTTCGCACTTATGTATCATCCTTTTTTATTCCACCTCTTCCTCCATTTCCACCTCTTGCATTTCCACCCGCTTTACCAACACTCACCAAAGATTCCGCATTTGCAGTTAATGTTTTAAGTGCACTTTTAGGAGCAACATCGTTATCTTCTCTTGATGGTATTTCAGGTGTAGTTTCAGGAGCAACATCGTTATCTTCTGTTGAAAGTACATTAAGAATTACTTCATGATTTTCCCCAGAATTCAAACTTTCTTGCATAAAATTCGCGTCTTTTTCAAGTTTTTCTAAAAAATTTTCTGGAGACAATTGTTCAAGTCTTCTTGTATTTGCTGAAGAGTAATGACTTGGCAAACTAGCGGTAGATATTGGTGGAATAGGAGGCCTCCTTACTGATGTATCTTTTCTTTGTACTGCTGACAAATAAGATTTAAGATAGCCTTCATCATCAAGCCCTGTATTATTTTTAGTTTCTAGAGCTTTATTTAATTCTCCTTTATAAAAATTTAGTGTATCAGAAATTTCTTTTACATTTTTTTCACATTTTTGTTTTTCTTTTAAAATATTTTCATACTCACCGAATCTTTCGATCAATTCTTCTTCTGTCATCTTAGCTCCACCAGCCTCATGGTTAATCACACTTTTTCCAAGTTTCAATTCTGATAATGCTTTATTATAAAGTTCGTTTAGATCAGCCGTTGCAGTTAACCTTGTATAAGTCGCCGATCTTTTGTTTGGTATTAGATTATTCATAAGATCTAAAATATGGCGCCCTCTCTGACCCCATTTATTTTCAATATTTTTTAATTTTTTCTCAGATTCTGCTAATGTATCTTTTTTAGTAGCTATAATTCCCCTCAATTTAGCAATTTCATCCTCTTTGTTTTGCTTAGTGGGTTTTGCTGCTACAATCTCACCTCTTTTTTCCACTTTTTTTGTTTGTTCTTTATATTTTTCTGAAGGTAAATTAGGTTTGGTAGCTATTTCAACAGGTTTTGAATAATCAGTAGTTTTAGTAGTTTCATTAAGTACTTGATCTACTTCATCTGCATTACTGAGTAAATCATATAAACGTGTTGAATCTAAACGTGTTGAATCTGAACGTGTTGAATCTGAAATTGAAATTTTAGATAAATCCAAACTTGATTCATGTAGATTTGGATGTTCTGTTGTGTCGTCATTTCCAGCTAAAGAATTAAATCCTAGACTACTATTACTATCATCTCTTTTGGCTTCGACTTCATGTCGAGAAGAATTTATAGATCCTGTTTTAAATATCTCTCCACTAGTTGTTCTGATTGTAGCACCATAATGTTCATCACTATCATCTGAAGAAGAATATTCATCATCCAAATTCGTTTCTATGCTGCGTTTATCTGAATAATCAAAATATGAATATTCTTCACTGCCTCCTTTATTTGAATGATCAGATTTCATATCATCATCTTCTCTTTCACCCAAACCTATTAAATCGCTGTTTATTGATTTTGGAAGTCGAGAAGTATTTCCAGATTCTATTCTTTTACTAAATTCCCTCATTAAAAAATCATCATAGCTACCACTATCATCTGCGCCTCCTTTATTTGGATGATCAGATTTCATATCATCTTCTTCTCTTTCACCCAAACCTATTAAATCGCTGTTTGTTAAATTTGGAATCTGAACCCAGTTATTTCTAAGAAGTCTTTTATTAGCAATTTCATTTCCTAATGTTTGTCCTAAAGGAAAAGAATCTTGACCTGGAAAATCTGGACCATCAAATATTTCAGATTTTTCTAAATCAGCTTCATTAGCTCTTAACTCAGCTTTAAGCATCATTTTTATAGCTGCCCCATCTCTATTCAGCCTAACTTCTGCTCTTACTCCTCTTGCTCTTACTGCTTCACTTTCTAAAACTTGCGCTATTGCCCCTTTTAGGTCTTCAATATTATCTCTATCTAAGCCATCATTTCCACCAAGACCAATTCTTCTCTTATTCAATAAATTAGCAGCATTTTCACCAACAATAGCAGGTCTAGCAAAGCTATTAAGCTCATTGCTATTACTAGATGCAATTAATCTAACATCATCTTCTCTTAGATGTCTAAAATCAGAATTTAGCATTTCTGCCCAAGGATCAGATCTATGTTTTAGGTTACGCATTGCGTAAGATACACAAACACCACTTTCTCTTGCATCAAATGACACAGGGAAACTATTTTGTGAAGATATGCGATTTAACACATGTCCTGTATTTTCTATATTATGGCCATTATTATGGCCATTTTCAGGATTTTCATAAATACATTCGGCAATGATATCTTGAACCTCTTTATCCAAAGACTCTAATTGTTGTCTTGAACAAGGGTTATGAACAGTGCCCACAAATCCATATCTAATATTGCCTGCAATAATTTTCTTACTAATACGCACTTCAGCCAATTTCCAATTAGATCCTTCCCTTCTATATGGCATCAAAATTTTAACTGGATAAATATCTTCACCATTGTCTCTAGTTCTGGCAATATGCAGCAATTGCTTAGAGAATTCAGCTTTCATATCTCCGCCATTTGCAAAATCACAAGCTGGCATTTCAACTCTTGCGTATCCTCGATCATCGCGCAATAAAGTTCCGTCATCTTTACATATTATACCACTTAGCTCAGTTGTTTCATCTTCATCATCAGTTTCGCGATGTCCATTTTGTTCAAAGTTATTTTGAGCAACACTTAAAGCATCAATGTCTTTTGCTTCATAATCATATTCATAAAACTCAGGTTTTCCAAAACGATCTGGCACTAAATCATTAATCGCTTCATCTATTTCAGAGTCTTCAGCCACAACTAATTCTTTTGCCGCAAGTTTAAGCGCACTTCTTACTTTTTCTATTTCAGAAGATTGTGACAATGACAATTCAACTCGAGCTTGTTGCAACTCTTCACCCAGTTCAACGCCACCAATAGAAAGCGCTAATAATGGCACTAGGCTTACTTCTTCACTTGCCTCATGTCCTCTCATTCTCTCAATAGCTTTATTCAAAACAGCATATTCCGTGCTATTACTTGGCAACTTAATCAGATTACGCCAGCTTGAAAGAATGCTTTTGATAGTTCTATGAGTATTGATTGGATGACCATGATCTTTCATTGCTGCAATATAACTTCTCAAACCCGCAAAGCTTGCTACTAAATCATTATAATTTTCTTCAACACCAAGGTAAGAAAGTGTTGTGGTTACTTGTTGTGCATAAGAAGTTCTTTCTGTGTCAGAAATATCAGATGGCAGAATAGCCATCAAAGCCTTATTTAAATTATCCTTTAAATGATCCAGATTTTCCCCACTCCTTAATTGAGTAATCAAATTCATCAATTCTTCATCAATATGACCCTCATGCAAAGCCAAAGCCATAAAAGGCGCCAGCGCAATAGATGTCATATATACATAACCCGCATATCCCCCTGCCATTGCAGCAACTCCAGCCGCTGATACCGATACTGGAATCACATATTCAGGAGCCGTCTCTATACTTCTAGCAGCAGAAGAAACAACAACCACTCGTTCTGTTGTCTCAGATGAAGGTTGCCATGTTGGATTTCCTGATGGTTGCGAAGTCGGGTTTTCTGTTGGTTGAGTCGAAGGTTGTCCTGTTGGATTTCCTGATGGCTGCGAAGTTGGGTTTTCAGTTATTTGTGAACTTGGTTGAGTCGAAGGTTGAGTTGTTGGCTGTTCGCTTGGTTGAGTCGAAGTTTGTCCTGTTGGTTTATCACTCGGAACTGATGTTGGTTGCGATGATGGCTGAGTTGGCCGAGCTGATGGTTGATCAGTTGGGTTTTCTGTTAGTTGATTCGTTGGATTTCCTGTTGGTTCATTCGTTGGATTTCCTGTTGGTTGATCAGTCGGGTTTACCACTAGCTGATTAGTTGGGTTTTCTGTTGGTTGAGTCGAAGGTTGAGTTGTTGGCTGCTCACTCGGTTGAGTCGAA
>CAMCME010000035.1 GCA_945875925.1 Rickettsia typhi
TTGTTGAAGCCTCGAATTGTAACATCTTGCGTGTTGTCGCTCTTCTTAAAACTTTGTCCTAAAACCAATCCAAATTCTCCGTAAGAATTAAAAAGAGATGATTTGGCACCATAGCTGACGCGCTCTCCACTTTCATTTCTATCAAAACCACTAATGCGATCAGAAACGAATAAGTTGGTAATGGTTAACTCGTTATTATTACTATCTTCATTAGGCAATTTATTGAAATTTTTACCATTAGAGCTTGATACAAAGTTGATCATCGGCTCTATCATGATGGTGTTTGATTTCATTTTTTTAATTAAAGGCATTCTCCAACTAGCTGAAAATTCCGGCTTATAATTTGTTTGCACTGAATCATATCTTGCGGTGGGAGTGGAGTTTTGGAAATTATTTTCCAACGAATATAAATCGCCCTGCACTTTGGCATTTAAGTTGAATAAATTTCCTTTCATATTAATCGGCAAATTCACTTCTGGTATAGTGGTGATGCGGCGATATTGTAGGCCGCCATCTCTATCAATCACCGCGGTATTTGAAGTTAGGGCGAATTTTTCCTTATAAAAAAATGGCTTGGTTTCAATGTGAGAATCAATGATCGGCAAAATTAAAGGATCAGATTTTTCTAGACCAATATTTTCATATTCCTGAATTCTGACCATTTTAGCCGCGTGATACTGCCTGCCATTAATGTAATCAACATTCACTTTAGAAAGATTATAACTTCGGAAATCATTATAATAATCACGCAAATAACCTTTGTCGGAAGTTGTGTTAACAGTGTAATCTAGCCCAGTATTTTTAGTGAAATCGAAAATACCATTACCACTTAAATGCCAGCGATATGGATCTTTAACTTCTTTTCTGGTGGTAACATTTGTGGAAGGAGAAATTTTATTATTCGCCACTTCCAAAGCAGCGCGATATTCACCATAAGCAGCTAATTGATGAAATTCATTATTAAGTAAAATTTGATCAGTGTTGGGATGAATATGTGGAGTGACAGTCAACTCTTTATCTGGCGAAATATTCACATAATAAGGAGTTTTAAAACCAAGCCCCATGCGAGTACTTTTGGTGTAAGAAGGATATAAAAACCCCGATTGTCTTTTCTTAGAAGGAAGTGGAGCTTGCAAGAATGGCGTATAGAAAAATGGCACATCGTAAAATCTCAGCACGCCACCTTTAATTTTAAAAACCTGATTGCCACGATCAATTGTGGTGTCGCGAGATTTGATCGAAAGCATATCTCTTTTTTTACCCGCCAAATTATTATCCTGACTAATTTCTGGATTTGGACAGATTGAATAAATTGATTTTGTTAAATTAGTGATTTCTGGAGTTTTTCTATCAATCTCTGGAGAACTTAGATAAGAGCCATCTAAAAGCACCATGGTGCTTTTAGAAAACTTACCGCTAGAAAAATCATCTTTAATATCAGCATTCTCAGCTTTGACATTACCAATCTCGATATTTTTTATTCTGACATTACCAACGGCGTGAACCACGCCTTTATTTTTTTCATAAAAAACTTGGTCAGAATAAACAACGCTGTCGCCTTTGCTCACTTCAACATTTCCAGTTGCCGTTAAAGTGTTATTTAATTGATCTCCATCCACTTGATCAGCCTTTAAAACTGAAGGCAGAGCAGAGTTTCCTGATTTTTTACCAGCAGCGTGAGATTTGTGAGGAAGAAGAGTTAGTGAGATTAAAAGCGCGGTAAATATATAGCCGAATTGGTGTAAAATTCGTATTTGGCGCAAGGCCATCACCAAACCTTTCGAGAACGAATTAGCGAAGACTTGGTGAAGAAAAATCATCTGTTAAACTAGGCTTAATTTTTTTGGTTTTTTATTTTTAAGACCATATTTCAGCCAAATAGAGATCATCATTCTAGTTAAAACAATCGCAGTAAACATTGAAGACAAGATACCAATTGAAAGTGTAACTGCAAAACCTTTGATCGAACCATTACCAAAAGCATATAAGAAAAATGCCACAATCAGCGTGGTGATATTAGAATCCATGATCGTGCGATAGGCTTGAGAAAAACCTTGCTCCACTGCAACAAAAGCAGTTTTTTTCTCACGAATTTCTTCTTTAATTCTTTCAAAAATAAGTACATTGGCATCAACCGACATACCCATTGTAAGCACAATACCCGCAATTCCAGGTAAGGTTAAAGTTGCGCCAAGCAAAGATAAAATTGCCAAAATTGCCGCAATATTGATCAACATCGCCACATCGGCAATAAAGCCAAAAAAGCCATAGAAGAAAACCATAAAAAGTGCTACCAAGAAAAGTCCAGCAACTGCTGCAACTGTTCCACTTTTTACTGAATCAGATCCAAGAGATGGACCAACTGTTCTTTCTTCAATAATTTTCAAAGGAGCCGGAAGTGCCCCAGCTCTTAAAAGCAAAGCAACTTCATTAGTTTCTTTAGTTGTAAAACTTCCCGAAATTACACCTGAACCTTGATTTATCACAGTATTGATTCTTGGAGCCGTAACAACTCTACCATCCAAAACAATAGCGAAGAATTTTCCGATATTATCTTTAGTAATTTGAGCGAATTTTTTTGATCCCAAATCATTAAAACGGAAAGCCACTGCAGGCTCTCCTTCATGATAAGTTGGACTGGCATCAATTAATAAATCGCCACTTAAAACCACTTCTTTGTTAATTAAATAAGAGCGACCCTGATAGTCAAAAAGGCTTTCCAAACTAGGATCTATCGAATTATTTGGAGATTGAGAAAATGTTTGTTCAGAAACAAAATGAAAAGTCATTTTCGCAGTTTTGCCAAGAATAGATTTAATATCATCAGCATTATCAATTCCAGGAACTTGTAACAAAATTCTATTGTCGCCTTGCGCTTGAATTAAAGGCTCTTTAGTACCACTTTCATCAATTCTTCTTCTCACAATTTCAATTGATTGCTTAACCAAATTTTGCTTCATTAAGACAAGTTCTGCATCAGAAAAATAAACTTCAAAATTCCCCTCACCTTCATCAATATCAACTCTTTTATCCATCTTCTTAATTATCTTCTTGGCCAATTTCATTTGATCTTTATCATTCAAATAAAATGAAATTTTAGAACCGATAATTTCTGGTATTGCTCTGATTGATTCATCTCTGAAATTAGATTTAATTTCATTTCTCAAATTCACCATTTGCTCTTTCATGTAATAGTCGAAATCAACTTCCATCATCAAATGTGATCCGCCGCGCAAATCTAAACCAAGATTAACTTTTTGGCTTGGCAATATTTTGGCCAATTCATTTAAGGCTCTAGATTCAGTATTTTTCGGCATGAATGAAGGCGCTGCGTAAAGCAAAGCCAAAATACAAACTGCAATGATGGTGAAAATTTTTGATTTTGAGAAATGTAACATGGTTTTTGTAGTTTATTGATCGATCTAGATTGTCTTCACTTATCCACATTGTCATCTCGAACGAGGTGAGAGATCTCTCACTAGCTTTCGAGATGACAAGCTAGTTATTTAATTTTCTTATCGGCTTTAGCAGTTTTTTTATGAGCAATTTCTTTCACTTCTTTTTTCTTTTTATCCAAAACTTCAGATACAAAATTCTTCAAAACTTTAACCGAGACTCCTTCAGCAATCTCAATTTCAATGATATTTTCTTCATTATGAACCGCCTTCACCACACCAACAATACCACCAGTTGTAACCACTTTGGTTCCGCTTTTTAGGCTATTAACCATTTCTTGATGTTCTTTATATTTTTTGCTTTGCGGTCTGATCATTAAAAAATAGAAAATCGCAAATATTAAGAAATATGGGATGAGTCTGATAGGTGAAAAATCTTCAGTAACAGCAGCTGTTTCAGCGGCTTGAGCAAAGGCATCACTAACGAAAAATTGATTGAACATTTTTGAATAATTTAATTTTAATAATATTTTTGAAGCTACTTCAAAATGCTAATCAGCACTTTTCAGCAAAAGATCTTTCAGTCTCGCGACATCTTCATCCTTTTTTTCTACAGATGGTTTTTCCGGATTTTCTAAATCTGGCATTTCTGCAAAATTTGGCGGTAAAATCAAAGGATCTTCATCTTTCTTACTAGAGCAAGCAAAAGCTATAAGAAGAAAAGCTATATAAAGAATTTTTTTCATTTTTTACCTTTAAAAATAAAGTCTTCTAAAACCAAAATAGCCACTCCAAGAAAAACTGCCGAATCAGCTAAATTAAAGGCCGGCCAATGATATGACGCAATGTGGAAATCTAAAAAATCTGCCACCGCACCATATTTAGCGCGATCAACAAAATTACCCAAAGCCCCACCAATAATTAAAGCCAGAGCATAATTTATATGGGTTTTCTCATTGCGAAATAGCCAAAATGAAAGGATTAATAAAATAATCAGCTGTACAAAACAGAAAATTATTTGACTATTTTCAAGATTGTGAAACATGCCAAAACTAACGCCATAATTCCAAACTTGTACCAGATTAAAAAAGCCAGTAACTTCAATTTCAGGATTTTTAGTAAGTTGATCCATCGCAACTCTTTCTAGCTCTGCAAAGATTAATCTCTTGGTTAAGAGGTCAAAAAATGCCACTAAAAAAGCAATAAAAATTGCAAAGAAAAACGCTTTTTTTCTTTTAAAAAATTCAGATAATTTCATTTGATTTTTGTTTGGAGTGCTTGCGGATATATCAAAACTCTATAGAATTAAAAAAATTTGCTTTGATATATCGGGGATCCCCACAAAGTGGGGCGCGACCCATGTCGCGAAAAAACAAAAATTATATACCAAAAGGCCCCTAAGGCTTTTGGGATAAGAAGCTGTAATAAGTTAATCTCCACCATAGCTTAATTCAATAACTAATTAAAAAAACTTAAACACTAATGAAAATAATTTTTATGGGAACTCCAAGCTTCTCTTGCCCGACACTAGAAAAATTGATTGCCGATAAAAATTTTGAAGTGGTTGCGGTTTATACCAAAGAGCCACAAATTGCGGGTCGCGGCCAAAAAATTATGAACTCACCAATTCATGAATTAGCTCTGAAACATCAAATTAAAGTTATAACTCCTAAAACTTTAAAAACCGCTGAAGCCCAAAAAGAATTTATTGATATTAAAGCTGACGCCGCTGTGGTTGTGGCTTATGGCTTAATTTTGCCAACGGCAATTTTAAACGGCACTAAATTTGGTTGCATAAATATTCACCCTTCAATTTTACCAAGATGGCGCGGAGCTGCGCCAATTCAGCGCACTTTGATGGCGGGAGATAAAGAAACAGGAATCACAATTATCAAAATGGATGAAGGAGTTGATAGTGGCGAGATGATTTGCCAAGAAAATTTTACTTTAGAAACACAAGAAAATTACAAAAACCTAGCCGCCAAATTTTCAGAAATGGGGGCAGAAATTTTAGTAAAAACTTTGAAGAAAATTGAAATTGGCGATTTTTCTCTAACCAAACAGGACGATAGTTTAAGCACTTATGCCAAGAAAATTCTTAAAGAAGAATGTTCAATTGATTGGAATTTAAGCGCACGCGAAATTGACCAAAATATTCGTGGACTTTGCGGATCTTTAGAAGCCAATTTTTATTATGATGACGAAAAAATAAAAATTTTTGCTGCGGAAATTTCAGAAGAAAATTCTGAGAGAAAAATAGCTGGAGAAATTTTAAATGGAGAGCTGTGGATTCAATGTGGAGAAGGAAAAATCAGACCAATGATTATACAAAAACCTGGTAAAAATGCGATAAAAATTGAAGAGTTTTTACGAGGATTTAAACCAGAAGTTGGGAAAATTTTAACCAAAACCGCCGTCCTATACCAAACTAAATATCTTTAGTTTGATATAGTTTTTATTTTACGCCGTACGAACGGCGCCCCACTTTGTGGGGACCCCACATACCAAACAAACTTTATTGAGAGTAAAGATTTTTAGTTTGGTATAAGCTGAGTCGAAACCAGCCGACACTTCCTAACTGCGGAGTAGCAACACAGCAGGAACCTTCCGCTGGTTTCGACTCAGCTTATAGGCCGATGGTTGCGACTATAGGCAGACTTATCAATAGTTAAACCTTCGGCACAATCTTCTTAATCTCTTCCTTAACAATTCTCTCTACAATCTCTGCCAAGTTTTCATTAAGCCATTTTTCTAATTTTGGCTCCATCAATTGCACTGCAATTTCACTAAGAACTGGATCTTGTGAGAATTTCTTCACGCCGCTAATTACATTATTCGCATCCAGCAATTTTCTAATTGAGTTAGAGGCGTCTTGCACAGTTTCTTGACTTAGAATTGAAACTGGATTTTCTTTTTTCCTTTCATTAGAAGGCATTATTGAAATACTTCCCGCAGCCTGTGCTGGTTGTTGCGACGCCTCTTGTTTTTGTATTGGTGGCATAACTTGAGATTGCTGAGAAATAAATTGAGCTTGTTGTTGTGTTTGTTGAGGTTTTTCTGACTCTTCATCCAAATCAAATTCCATAAAATCAACTTTTTGATTATTTGCTGAAGCTGCTGCATCTTCCATGGGAATATCTTTTAAGTTAACGCTATTAGCTTGATCTTTCCGCATCATAACTTCTGTGTCATGATCAAGATCAACATCTTCGTCAAATTCTTCCCCCTCCTCTTCTTCAACTTCTTCTTCAGTTGTTTCATGATGCCCTTCTATTTCTTGCGCAACTTCTTCTTCAAATTCAACCTCCTCTTCCTCTTCTTCAATTTCTAATTCTTCTTTTTCATCTAAAACCTTATCAGACAGCGCTTTTTTCGCCTCTTGTTCTTTGCGATCTAACTCTTCAAAATTTAAGTCCTCATCAAGATCTAAATCATCCGCTTTATTTGCTGCTGCAAATTCCACAGGTTTTTTAACTTCTTCTTCCTCTTCTTCCTCCTCTTCTTCTTCATCAAAATTCAAAAAATCATCTTCAGCCGCTTTATCATTCACTACTTCTTTTTTTGATTCTGGTTTTTTCTCTTCTTCCTCTTCTTCATCATCAAAATTTAAAATATCATCCCCTTCCTCTTCTTCATCAATATCCAAATCATCAGTGCCGCCAGCTTTTTTATCAGAGGGTTGCTGCTCTTCATCTTCATACTCTTCTTCCATATCCACCTCATCTTCGTAATCTTCTAAATCTTCTTCATCAAATTCTTCTTCAAATTCCTCTTCTGCATCTTCTTCTAAAGATAATTCTTCTGGTAGTGCAGCAGCTGGAGATGCAGCTTTTGGGGCAGCCCCTTTTTCCATTTCTGCAATTTCTTCATCAAGATTCAGCTCATCAAAATTTAATTCATTAGAGGCAGTTTTTGGCGCTGCAGGAGTTTCTATTTTTCCAAGATTTTGAATTGGAGCTGCTGCTTCAGCTTTAACTTCTGCAACCGCCGCATTTTTATCAACAGCGATATATTCAAACTCATCTTTCATATCAAAAGTTACTTCTGGTTTTTTCGATTTCTGATCAAATTTTGACATTTTTCTTTTGATACTTTCTAAAATCGAAAGGGTGTTTTTTTCCGCCATGAGTAACCTGATATATTGATTTTGCTTAAATAAGTCTAGATATTAGACACTGTTAGCTAATTATTTTTAGCACAGATTTTGACATGTTTTTAGAGCTTTTTTGACAAAATTAAGATAAATATCTGGATATATTTTGAGTAATTTTGTCAAAAAATAAGCAAAAACAGGACTAAATATGGGGGAAAATAATTAGCTAAAAGTGTCTATTTATTATTTGTTTTAATATATTTAAATCCAAGTTAATTCCTAAGGAGATTAATATATTTTTTCGCGCAACCTCGGCCAAATCTAAATCACTTAAATTAAAGACTGGCAACTTTACTTTAATTAAAAAAACACAAGGTGGCGATCTTTTTTATCACAAAAAAAAATACAACAAAAATGAAAAAAGATTTTCGTAATTTGCTTGCCTGGATTTTTATTGGAATTATCGGCGCCAGCGCCTTTGTTGCAATTGCTTTAATTCGCGGAGAAAAAATTTCTTCACTTTGGTTCGTAATCGCCTGTGTTTGCACGCAACTAATTGCTTATCGTTTTTATAGCGCATTCATTGCCACAAAAATTTTACATATTGATGGACGCAACTCAACTCCTGCGCGAAAAATTAATGATGGTAAAGATTTTGTGCCCACCAAAAAGTGGATTGTATTTGGACATCATTTCGCAGCCATCGCTGGCCCTGGGCCTTTAATTGGGCCAACTTTGGCCGCGCAATTTGGATATTTACCAGGTACTTTATGGATTCTAATCGGCTCAGTTTTGGCAGGAGCTGCGCAAGATATGATCATTTTATTTTCTTCCGTTAGACGCGACGGAAAAAGTTTAGGCCAAATGATTAAAGACGAGCTTGGACCAATTGCGGGTTACGCCGCCATGCTTGGAACTTTAGCCATCATTGTCATTCTAATTTCAGTTTTAGGATTAGTGGTTGTGAAAGCTTTGATGCACAGCCCTTGGGGAACTTTCACTGTGGCACTCACAATTCCCATTGCCATGTTTATTGGGATTTATCTTTCTTACATAAGGCCTAATAAGGTTCTGGAAGCAACTATTCTAGGCGTCTCACTTTTTTTACTGGCAGTTTATGGCGGAAAAATAATTCACTATAATCCAGTTCTTGCCCAAATTTTTGATCGCGACGGAAAATTTCTAGCCATTTCAATCATCATTTATGGATTTTTAGCCGCAGCACTTCCAGTCTGGCTTTTACTTGCTCCACGCGATTATCTTTCTTCATTTTTAAAACTCGGAACAATCTTTTTGCTGACAATCGCAATTTTAATTTTCCGCCCCGAAATTCAAATGCCCGCCCTCACCCATTTCATCGACGGCACTGGACCAATTTTCAGCGGCAAAATTTTTCCATTCCTTTTTATCACAATTGCTTGCGGCGCTATTTCAGGTTTCCACGCTTTAGTTGCCTCTGGAACTACTCCCAAAATTATTTCAAGCGAAAAAGATATTCCTTTAGTTGGTTATGGCAGCATGTTGCTTGAAGGTTCTGTGGCCATGATGGCGATGATTGCGGCCTGTGTTTTAGAACCCGGAATTTTCTTCGCAATCAATTCTCCTGCCGCCGCAGTTGGTGGCTCTGGCGCACAAGTGGCAGTTGATACCATAACTTCTTGGGGCTTTCCCGTGACAGTTGAAACCATGAGCAATCTAGCAAATAAAATGGGCGAAAACACCCTATTCGCCAGAACTGGTGGAGCACCTTCTTTGGCGGTTGGAATGGCACACATTTTCTCTTCAGCCTTTGGAAATAATTTAATGGCAATGTGGTATCATTTTGCAATTATGTTCGAAGCAATTTTCATTCTAACCACATTAGATGCTGGCACCAGAGTTGCCCGCTTCATGCTTCAAGACATGCTTGGAAATATCTACAAACCTCTGGGCAATAATTCCTCCAATCTCTCAAATATTTTTTCCAGCCTTTTGATTGTTGGTGCTTGGGGATATTTTTTATATGTTGGGGTTTCCGATCCAAATGGTGGCGTGAATATTCTTTGGCCACTCTTCGGCATGTCAAATCAAATGCTTGCAGGAATTGCCATGTGTTTGGCCACAGTTTTAATCATAAAAAGCGGCAAAAAAAACTATGCCTTCGTAACCGCCATTCCACTAATCTTCCTTCTATCCGTCACCACCACAGCGATCTTCCAGAAAACCTTCTCCCCAAATATCAAAATCGGCTTCTTTGCCATGGCCGAACTTTGGCAATATAAAATAGACAGCCTGATGATTCGTGGTGCAGAAAATATCCAAGCGGCAAAAGATTTAATCTTTAACCAGAAGCTTGTGGGATATATCGCGATAAGCTTTGTGCTAATTTTATGGATTGTGGTTTTTGAGGGAGTGAGAAAAACTTTGCCGATTATTTTTGATAGAAAATAGGAGATCAAAATTAGATTTTTACTTTGTGAATAAACACCCCAAACCCTCCTTGAAAAGGAGGTGCTTAAGACTGAGAACTCCTTAAAAAGGAGGGGTTGGGGGTGTTTATTCCCCATCCTAAAACTAATATTTCATTATCCAAAATGCTCTCTAAACTCGACCTCATAAAAACCCTAAAATCCTCCTTCAAAACCTTCAAAGACTATATCGAAGGAAACTTCGCCTATGAAAACTATCTAAAACACCACACCCAACATCACCAAAACACCACTCCGCTCACCAAACAAGCCTTCCTAAAACAAGCCCAAAAAGACAAATGGAACAAAATCAACCGCTGCTGTTAAATTCCTTTTGACTATTGGTTTGGCAATTAAATCACCCAGCTGAAATAAAATTATTATTATCAACTTTATTGATTAAAGAATTTGCAGGTTATTCCATTGTTAATTTAAGCAATCCATTTTCTAAAAAAAAATCTCCCTAGAAGCTTCATGTAAAGCTTTTATATAGTTATCGTTGTAAACAATTTTTCCATTTAAAGCTCTACTTTTCATTTCCTCGAAGGTAAATTGCCACTTAATTTCATCGCCAGAAACTATACCTTTGTTCAATTCAAATAGAACCAGCTCGTTATCAATTTTATCATGAAGCATAACATAAACACTGGCTTCATTAATTGTGTAATTATCATCAAATACTTGCGGTAGCATAGTAATATTATAAGTCGTTTTATTTGAAATTGTTCCTAAGTGTACACTCGGATAAACAATACCAAATCTAAAATTAGAAGAAATTTTTTGCCCACTCATCGTTTCTTTTGGTTGAGTTTCCAAGAAATATCTACTTACGGCTATAGTAAAATTATATTTCTCCTGCTCACTCATAGAAATTTTTTGATTAAATTGTGAATTGCAAAAACCATGAAATTTCTTGTCATAACTATTCATTTCTTGCGTTTCATCAAATTTGTCAGTCCCTAGTGGTTTAAATATAACTTTATTTTTTTGAATATCTTTTCTTCTGATTGAGGCAACTGTAAATAATGAATTTAATTTCATACCATAGGATACCAATTCAGTTATGGCACCATATTCAGAAGTTGATCCATATAAAATAATTTCTCCCACATCATTACATCTTCCTTTTCTCGTTACATACGAGCTTTCTTTTGGATATTTCAAATCATTAACTTTTGTAAATAATGATTTAGAGAAACCATTTTCATCTGTATGGGTCCTAGCTCTATATATGCTCTCATTAAAGAGACCTATCATAGTAAGATTGGTTGGAGCAACTCCTCTTTCTCCTCTTAAAAAATCCATGATTTCATCTATTGAAATACTTTCTTCGGACAATTTTTTTTGCAAAAATTTAAACTTTTGCCTTTTTTCAAACAATGAAATTTTTTTCATTTTTTATAAATTTTTTGCTTAAATTTTTTTCTCAAACCGCCGGAGCATTTTTAGATTTGAAGAAACTTTGGTGTGATAAATTTAAGATGAATTTTAGGCTTACCAAAATGGTGACGCAGCCGATGATTTTGCTGATGGTAACAGTCTCTCCTAAGAACAGCGTGCCTAGAATTGTACCAAAAACTGGAATCAATAAAACCACACTTACTGCTGTTCTTGGGCCTTCATCAAGCATTAGTTGGAAATAGAAAATATAAGCAATTCCTGTGCAAAATAATCCAAGTCCAAGCAAAGATGTGGCTACTTTGAAATTTATCACAGATAGATCGGCAAAAATTAAACTTGGCGAAAGAAGAATTGCCGAAAATATCACGCTTCCAGCGGCCAGCACCAAAGGTTCAATATTTTTGCATTTGGCGTTAATATATAAAGAAGTCCCCGCATAGCTGCAGGTTGCTGTGAGAATTAAGAAAGCTGAAAAAATTTGAGATAGCGTGACATCAACTTCAGAAGCGCCGTAAGATGTAACGATAATTCCAACTATTCCAAAAAATACTCCCCAGATTGCATTTTTATCAACGAAGCGTTTTAAGAAAAAAATCGAGATTAAAACTTCAAACATTGGCACTGTGCCATCAAGAATAGCAACAATCGAACTATCCAAATTTCTGGATGAGTAAGAAAATAAAGTGAAAGGCAAAGCAAAATTAAAAAAGCCCACAATGGCGTAATATTTAAAATTCTTCACCACAAAAATATTTTTTCCTCTAAACAAACAAACGCAGTAAATACAGATTCCACCCAAAAATAATCTTGAAAAAGAGACGAAAAATGGTGATAAAAATTCAGCGGAAATTTTGGTAAAAACTGAGAAGCTTGACCAGATGATTCCTAGAAAAATTAGGATAAAAAGATTACTTCTCTTATTCATGAAAATTACTTTTTTAGTAAAATTTAGACATAAAAAAACCCGCTCCAGCATTTGCTGAAGCGGGTTTTTATTTTAAATTTGAAAGAATTTTATTCTTTCAAAAGGCCAGCTTCTTTAAAATATTTCAAAGCTCCTGGATGAATTGGAGCAGAGTTTCCTTCAGTAACCATAGATTCCTTCTTCAAAGAAGAAAATACTGGGTGAAGAGTTTTTAAGTTATCAAAGTTTTCAAATGTTGCTTTGGTCATGTTATAAACCACTTCATTATCAGCTTTTTCTGAAGTAACTACACTAGCTTTCACACCAAAAGTTTTGATGCTATTTGGATTGCCAGCATAGATTCCACCAGGAATTACAGCTTTTGCATAGAAAGAATTTGTTTTGATTAAAGCGTCAATAGTTTCTTTATCGATTTCTAAAATTCTAACTTTGCAAGTTTGAGTAGCTTCTTGAAGAACACCATTTGGGTTACCTGCAGCATAAATCATAACATCAATTTTACCGTCACATAAAGCTTTTGGCTGTTCAGTTGGTTGTAAGTAAGTAACTGTTGAAAAAGAATCTTTGTTCCATCCTTTTACAGTCATCAATACATCCATTGTAGCGTTCATTCCAGAACCTTGAGGGCCGAAATTAACTTTTTTCCCAACGATGTCGTCTAATTTTTTAATGTCTGATTTTTCTAAAACAGCCATTGTGAAAGTTTCAGTATATAAGGAGAAGACTGATCTTAATTCTTTGAAAGGTTTTTGATCTGAGAAGAATCCAGTTCCTTTGTAAGCGTGATATTGCCAGTCAGATTGCACGATACCGAAATCAATCGAACCATTTCTGATAGCATTTAAGTTTGAAACTGATCCACCAGTAGACTCAACTGAACATCTAATGCCATGCTCTTTTCTGCCTCTATTTATTAGTCTGCAAATTGCACCTCCGGCTGGATAATAAACACCGGTAATACTTCCGGTTCCAACCGAAATATATTTTGTTGCCGCCATTGATTCATCGGCAAATACCACAAGAGATATGGCTATTAAAGCCTTTGCAAAACTTTTTTTCATTTGAGTCAGTAGATAATTGGAGAGCGGTTTAAAAGATTTTATTACATAATCTAAGTTATTTCTAACTTATTCTTGTTTGCGTAAAAAACGCTTCAAGTTTGGACAATATATCAAAAACTAAATATATAGAAATCTGTATATAAAATTTTGGGTGAAATTTTTTGCCAAGATTGACTCTAAAATTCGTTTTTATTTTTAAAAGTCAAAATCTTTTTAAGACATCTATCTTTATAAGGCTTACTTATAAAAGTTATACTCTTATATGCGGGCAATAAGTAAAAAGTTATAAACTTGACTTTAAAAAGTCGATCTGTAACTTGCCCTTTGTCCGATTTGAGTAAAGTCTTTTCAAGCTTACTCTCTAGAGCTTTCTGCAAGGTCCATAAACTTCACCGGTTTAGGGATTACATCAAATCATTAAGTCGTTCTAGTTACCACAATCCGCTCTATTATTAACTAAAAATTTATAAGTTATGAAACTTTGGCAACAAGTTATTATTGGTCTAATTTTAGGTATAGTTGCGGGTATTGTGCTTGGTGAAAATGCTGCTGGTCTTAAAATTTTTGGCACCATCTTTATTAACTTGATCAAGATGGTCATCGTTCCACTTATCTTTTTTGCCCTTCTTTCTGGTATCACCTCTATGGATGGTGAAGGTAATTTTACCAGAGTTGGTTTGAAAGGTTTTGGTAGTTACATTATTACTGCTGTTTTTGCAGTTATCATTGGCCTTCTTGCTGGAACAATTTTTCAACCAGGCGCTGGAATTGATTTACATTCTATCCTTGAAACCAGTGGAAATGTAACAAGTGCTGCTGTTACTAAAACACCCCCAACAGCTTCTGAATTTTTACTTGGTTTAATTCCAACTAATCCTTTGGGTGCAATGGTGAATGATAATTTCTTACAAATTATCGTCTTCTCAATATTCATGGGAATTACCATTAACTTGGTTGGCGCTAAAGCTAGACCAGTTAAAGATTTCATCCATTCAGCTTCTCAAGTTTCATTTAAAATGATCGAATTGATTATCAGACTTGCCCCTATCGGCGTGTTTGGTTTCATCTCTTGGATCGTTGGAACTCAAGGTTTAGACATTCTTGAATCTCTAATGAAATTGATTCTTGTAGTTCTATTTGCATGTGTTTTCCAATATTTTGTATTTGGTTTGATGATTTTAGTTTTTGCTAGATTATCTCCTTTGCCTTTCTATCGCAAAATCTTTCTTACTCAATCAATCGCTTTTTCAACCAGCAGTAGTAAAGCCACTCTTTCTACAGCTATGACTCAGCTTCAAGATAGACTTGGTGTTTCTAAAACTAACTCTAACTTCTTGATGCCACTTGGCGTTTGTATCAACATGGATGGAACTGCTATTTACTTAGGTATCTGTGCTTTGTTCTTCTCTCAAGCTTATGGAATTACTTTATCTCCTCAAGATTACTTGATGTTAGTGATGACTTGCACATTTGGCTCAATTGGTGCCGCCGGAATTCCAAGTGGATCAATCATCTTCATGAGCATGGTTCTTTCTTCAGTTGGCTTGCCAATCGAAGGCATCGGCATCATCCTTGGTATTGACAGAGTATTAGATATGGTGAGAACTACAATTAACATCACTGGTGACAGTGCTATTACTCTTATAGTTGATAAATCTGAAGGAACACTTGATGAAAAAGCTTATTATTCAAAAACTTTGTAATAACTACATGAAAAAAATAATCAGCTACGCAATGTGTTTGCCCACTTGCGTAGCTTTTTATTTTGCTTCTTGTGCTGTTTATTCTCCAAAAGCCATTGCAGCACCCAAAGTAAATTTCTTCGAAGAATATTCTGAAGATCTTAGCCAAATAGAATCTTACCTAAATAACATCAAAAACTTATCAGCGAAATTCATTCAAGAATCTTCTGATAAAAGTTTAGTAGAAGGAAATTTCTTTTTATCTCGTCCTGGAAAAATGCGCATTGAATATAATGCGCAACCAAAAATTTTAATCGTGGTAAATGGCTCAGTTCTTGCCTATCAAGACATTGAATTAGAAGAAACTTCTTATCTAAGCACCAATACCACTCCTGCTTCATTCTTAACCAGACAAAATATTTCTTTCGCGGCTAAAGATATTGAAATTATCAATGTCAAAAAATCTGAAGGACATATTAAAGTTTCTGTTATGAAGAAAAATCGTAAAGAAGCTGGAGAATTTAGTTTAATTTTCTCGACCAATCCTTTGAAATTTATCAAGATGGAAGTGAAGAATGACCTAGATCAAATAGTCACTGTAAGTTTGGCTGACACTAATTTTTCTAGCCCACTTTCTAAAAACTTATTTGTAATCAAGAATAAAAATCTACCTCAATAATGGGTGCAAATTTCTCCAATCAAAAAGGTGATAAAAAGAGACGAGTTATTAGCGACATAAATATCACGCCATTCGTTGATATTTTGTTGGTTTTGCTAATTATTTTTATGGTCGCCGCACCAATGATGACAAGCGGCATCGATGTTACACTTCCTAAAGGCGCTTCTAGTGCGATTAGCGAAAAAACTAAACCTCTTTCCATTTCTATTAAAGCCGACGGCTCAATCTTCGTTGAAGAAGAAATGGTGAAGCTGGGCGTTTTGCCGAAAAAATTACTTGATGTGACAGGAGACAATTTAAACAATAAAATCTATGTCCGCGCCGATCAAAAACTTGATTATGGTAGAGTGATGGATGTGGTAAAAAGTGTAAATGCGACAGGTTTTAATCAGGTTATTTTAGTTACTGAATTGGTCCAATAGATGATTAGAAATCTTCTCTACTCGCTATTTTTACACTTCTTACTGCTTTTAATGGTTTATGCCAATTTTAATTTAAAAAAAGTTGAACAAGAAGAGCCGAAAGAAATCTCAATCAGTTTAATTATGGTTGATGGCAGCGAAGCTTTTGATAAGCCAAAACCAGTTGAAGCGCCAAAAGAGCAAGAGCCTGAACAGCCCGCTCCCAAAGAAGAAGTAGCTCAAGCAAAAGAAAAAGAGCCTGAAAAAGTTATCGCTCCTAAAAAAACAGCTAAGCCAAAAGCATCTAAAATAGCAAAGTCAGTTGCCAAAACTCCAGCTCAAGAAAAAGCGCCTGAATTTAAAGAGGAAGAAGCGCCTAAAGAAAAAGAACAAGTTGCTGAAGAAGAAAAACCAGAAGAAGATGCCGGCAAAAAATATCCAGATAAAGCCGAAACTCCTGAACCTGAGAAAGAAACTGAGACCAAAGAAATCGCTACTGACGACAAGAAAACTACAGATCAAAAAAGTGAAGAATATGCGGGCATTAGCAATTTGGAAAATATCAATCTTTCCGCTCGCGAAAAGTTTAACATCCAAACACAATTAAGAAGATGTTACAAAAGAGCGATTGGCGACAATACAGATAACAAATTGAAAATTGTGATAGTGGCCAAAATTAATAAAGATGGTTTTATCAATTCTAATTTGGATGAAATTATCGACATGCAAAAATATAATGATCTACAAAATGGTGATTATAAAATTGCCGTAGATAATGTGAAAAAGGCTTTGAGTTTTTGCAGCCCTCTACGCAACTTGCCTTTGGACAAATATGAAATTTGGAAAGAGGTCTTGTTAGAATTTGGTGGAGAATAAGAAAATCAGGTCTTACAAATAATCTATGATGTTTTTATTTTGTATTCACACAGAACTAAAAACATTTAGAATAACAAATAATCTTTAAATCTATGAAAAATCCAAACGCAAAAGAACAGCAAGCTATTGATACTACTGACCTTCCAGCAGAAGCTGTTCAAGCCCTTAAAATTCTTGATGAATTGGAAAATTTTACAGCTGAACTTAGAAAAAAATTAATGTCAGAATTGAAACCTGGTGGAAATGTAATTCGCCTGAAGCTAGACAATGTATAGTTCTAGTTTTATTTAGCGATTCTCCAAATCATCTTTATCCGCACCTTCTGCAGAAATATTTTTAGCGATTGCGATTCCAGTTAATAAGTTAATGGCGAATAATATCAAAACGCTCACCATTATTATTAATATCTCGTTTTGCTTATTATTCTTTAATGAGAGCAGAACAACCAATATCAAAAAGCTGCTATAAGAAACTGACAAAGAGGAAATTTTTTTGACATATTCTTGAAATAAAAATAGGCCTAGCAGCCCAAATAAACAGATCGAAATCAATAAAGCATAAATTAATAAGTAGCTTATCACCATATGAAAAAAATTACGGTTTTTTATTTGGATTTTTTTAACATCATTTATACAGATCGCAAGCTTTACTAAGGCGAAGGCCGAAGTTATTGATTTGCAAAAAAATGAAAAAAGATTTTGACGATTGGAAAGTATATTGCGAGATCGATGTGATGATTGATAATTCTCACTACAAAATCGTCGCAAAATTCTTAGATAGCAGATCGTTTATGACAATCTAGTCAAACTCTAAGTTCTTCAATCAGCTCTTCATCGTAACTCCCCAAATTAAGATTGGTAGTTTTGTCAAACTTAGAATTGATAGAAATAACTTAATCCTTTTCGACACTATTCCATCAAAAGATTTCTGTCTCATATCTCTGTGTTATGATTCTAAAAATGCTATTTTTCGTCAAATAAAAAGTGGTGATTTTTTGTTCTTCTGTTTTAATGTGCGCTATTCAGAAAAAGAGATCACCACTAAAGTTAGTCTAAAGATTTTAGAAAGATTTTAAACTACTATAACTCTCGAGTTTATAGATAAATCTCCCTCCCCTTAAAAGGAATTCTTAAAAATACAAAAAGTAAAATATATGACGATTCGTGTTGCAATTAATGGACTTGGAAGAATTGGAAGATGCGTTTTAAGAGCGCTTTATGAAAATTCTGAATATAACAATATCGAGCTTATCGCCATTAATGGCCCTGCTCCCGCTGAAACTCACAAGCATTTATTGAAATATGATTCTATTCATGGTCGCTTCACAAAAACTGTCGAAGCTGCCGAAGATCATCTGATTGTTGATGGAAAAAAGGTTATTCTTTTTGCTGAGAGAGATCCAAAAAAATTACCTTGGAAAGATTTGAAAATTGACATCGTTCTTGAATGCACCGGCGCTTTCACAGACTTCAAAGATGCTCGCCAACATATTGAAGCGGGTGCCAAAAAAGTTATCATTTCAGCTCCTGCCAAAGGTGACAATGTGAAGACAATTATTTACGGCGTTAACCATGAATCGCTTAATGAAAATGACGAAGTGATTTCAGTTGGATCTTGCACTACCAACTGTTTAGCGCCAGTTGCAAAAATTTTGAATGACGCGATTGGAATTGAAAAAGGTTTTATGACCACAGTTCACGCTTACACAAATGATCAAAATGTGGTGGATAATTCTCACAAAGATTTACGCCGCGCCAGAGCTTGTGCAATGTCAATGATTCCAACTTCTACAGGTGCTGCAAAAGCAATTGGATTGGTGCTTCCTGAACTTAAAGGAAAATTAGATGGTGGCGCAATTCGTGTGCC
>CAMCME010000036.1 GCA_945875925.1 Rickettsia typhi
GATTTTGGCATCTATTTCTCTATTGGCTTCTTGTACTTATAAGTACACACCAGCTACAAGTTCTATGGTTAATCTAACTGATTATGAGATAGGAAATATAAATTCTTTAAAAACAGGTGAAGCTTGTGCCACAAGTTTTATGGGTATTCCATCATTTGAATCTAGCACCTCTGTAATAGATGCTATGAAAAACGGCGGAATTTCTAAAATTAAGTTAGTTGATAAGAAAGTGTATAATTCTTTCTTCGTTTACAAGCAATGCACAGTAGTACATGGTCTTTAGTAGCTAATGGCTAAAAATTTATTTGGTGTAATTTTATGATTAACAAATTTTTAGTTTCTTTACT
This sequence comes from Rickettsia typhi, assembly GCA_945875925.1. Taxonomy (GTDB): domain Bacteria; phylum Pseudomonadota; class Alphaproteobacteria; order Rickettsiales; family UBA1997; genus UBA2645. The sequence goes on from CAMCME010000036.1 coordinate 348, forward strand.
GCTCTTATTTATTGTTTCTTGTGCTGCTACTGAAAATAAAACTAACTTTGGTTTAGAGCAGTCAAATATTAATAATCTGACCTTTAAAGATATTACTAAGATAAAAGAGTATAAAAGTTGTACAGACGCTTCGGTTGGCATTTTTGGAGGTTATCTTAGGTTGATTACTCTTAAAGATTCTCGTCTAGATTATCTGTACGGAGAAGATAAGTATGAAATCTTGAGTCAAAGTTTAATTGATCATCAAGGAGACTCTTCTATTTCTAGTGCGGTAAAACTAGGTGGAATTACTAATATTAAAATGATTGATCGATCATATTCTATTACTGGAATACTAGGAAGAAGGTATTGTGTAATAGTTTATGGTGAATAGTTCTTGCTAAGATATAATTTTCTAAAAAACCGGCGACTCCAAAAGGAATCGTCGGTTTTTTTATGTTTAAAATTTAAGTTGTGATGTATGCTTTTTTCATCAGCTATTCAATCAATTCGATTTAAAATAATAAAATGACAAAAATAAACATAATCGGTGGCGGGCTTGCTGGTTCGGAGGCAGCGTGGCAGTTGGTTAAACGCGGATTTGAAGTAGAGATTTTTGAAATGAGGGTGGGAGACAAAAAAACTTTTGCCCATCAAACTTCAAATTTGGCGGAGTTAGTTTGTTCTAATTCATTTCGCAGTGACGATGTGACAACTGCAATCGGGTTGTTGCATGAAGAAATGCGTAGGCTGGATTCTTTGGTGATGCGCGCGGCGGATAATAATAAACTTCCTGCCGGGTCGGCTTTGGCAGTGGACCGCGAAGGGTTTTCAAAATTTATTGAAGGCGAGCTTGAAAAAACTGGTAAGGTAAAAATTTCGCGTCATGAAATTTCTGAAATTCCAGCAAATGACGGCCAGATGTGGATTATCGCTACTGGTCCTCTAACTTCTGATGCTTTAAGCGCCTCGATAATCAAACATACCAACCAAGAAAGTTTGGCTTTTTTTGACGCCATCGCACCGATAGTTTTTAAAGAATCTATCAATTTTAATGTGGCTTGGATGCAGTCGCGCTATGATAAAGTTGGGCCTGAAGGTGATGGAAAAGATTATGTAAATTGTCCGATGAACAAGGCGCAATATGAAGAATTTGTGAATGATTTGGTGACGGGTGAAAAAACCGATTTTAAAGAATGGGAGAAATCGACGCCTTATTTCGATGGCTGTTTGCCAATTGAAGTGATGGCTGATCGCGGCCCTGAAACCTTGAGATTTGGCCCGATGAAGCCAGTTGGATTAACTAATCCGCACATTCCAAATGAGAATGGGCAGAAGGATTTTTCTAAAAACCGCGCTGGCAAACCTTACGCCGTGGTGCAATTGCGCCAAGATAATAAGCTTGATACGCTTTACAATATTGTCGGTTTTCAAACCAAATTAAAATATGGAGAACAAGCCCGAATTTTCAAAAAAATTCCGGGACTTGAAAATGCAGAATTCGCGCGCTTTGGCGGCATTCACAGAAACACTTTTTTAAATAGTCCGAAATTATTAGATGAATCTTTGCGTTTAAAATCTGCGCCAAATATTCGTTTCGCTGGCCAAATTACTGGAGTTGAAGGTTATGTTGAATCTTCGGCAATGGGGCTTTTGGCGGGCATTTTTGCTGCCTTTGAAATTGCTGGAAAAGAAGCTTCTGGGCCGAAATCCACTACTTCAATTGGCGCGCTTTTGAATCATATTACAGTTGGACATAAATCTGATTCTGAGAAGCAACTTTTTCAGCCGATGAATACAAACTTTGGATTGTTTGAGCCTTTAGGCGCAGGGGTTAAGAAGGATGAGAGAAAGTTGGCTTATTCAAAAAGGGCGCTGGAGGATTTGTGGCAGTGGGCAAGCGGTTTGTAAATTTGCAAACTTGTCATTTCACATAAAATCGTCATCCTTGGCTGCGTAGCGGCCGAGGATCTCATTAGTTTAGCTTTTAGAGTTTAAGATTCATGAGATCCTCGAGTCCTACGGACTCAAGGATGACGATGATTAATTTTTGTAAATGAACTATACATTTTGAAATCTATGAAAAAATTTTTCGCAATATCCATCATCCTTCTCCTTTCTTCCTGCTTCCGCGACTGGAGCTATCAAGGATCCACGGGCCCAAAGCATTGGGGCGATTTAAAAGAAGATTATAAATTCTGCAAAATCGGTTACAACCAATCACCAATCGACATCACTTTTCCAGCAATAGAAAATGGCAAAGATTATGAGCTGAAATTTTCTTATCATCCTTCAGAAGTTGAAAAAGAGCAGCAATCGCAAAATGTTAAATTCTCATTTTTCAGCAAAGATTTTGTCACTTTTCGTAAAAGAGATTATTTTCTACAAAAAATTTATTTCCATCATCCAAGCGAGCATTTAGTAAAGGGTGAGCAGCAAATTCTTGAAATGCATATTTTCCATAAAAGCGAAAATGAACAAAGTTTGGCTTTGGCAATTTTTGTAAAAGTTGGAAAAGAAAATGCAGAATTTAACAAGATGATCGACCTTTTAGATAACAATAAAAAAGGCGCTGTGGCTAAAATTAATTTAGCAAAAATTGTCAAAAAAGAAGATAAGTTTTTCTTCTATGATGGCTCTAAAACTACGCCGCCATGTAAAGAAGGTGTGAAATGGTTTGTGATGAAAACACCAATTGAAATGTCGAAAGAGCAGATTAATAAAATTATAAATCTGGGTTTGAAAGGTAAAGCGAATGCCCGACCGGTGCAAAAATTTGCACCAGAAAAATATTAACTATTTCAATACTGTCATCTCGAAGGAAGTGAGAGATCTCAGGAGTCTTGGTAGCGAAACTCTTGAGATCTCTCACTAAAGTTCGAGATGACAGGGATCTATGATTTATTTATAAGGTGGTAAATCAAAACCTTTTGGCGAGGCAGTAAAAATTTCTACGCCATCTTTTGTCACGCCAACTGTGTGTTCAAACTGCGCTGATAAAGACTTGCGGCCAGATGTAAAATCTGTTGTTGTTGCCACCCATTCTTGTTTTAACTTCTCAGCATTTTGATCTGGCGCATCTTTTTTGGCCTGATAAAATTTCGTTTTGTAATTGCCTTCATTAATCATCGGCTCGATGGTGAAAAACATTCCTTCTTCTAAAATCACGCCAGTATTTTTTTTGCCATAATGCACCACGCTTGGTTCGGTGTGAAAAATTCGGCCAATTCCATGTCCGCAAAAATCTCTTACAACAGAAAATCCATGTTTCTCAGCGTGAGTTTGAATGGCGTTGGCCACATCACCTAAAGTGTTTCCGGGTTTTACTTGTTCAATCCCCAGCATCATAGATTCGTAAGTAACCTGGCAAAGTCTTTTAGCTTTCACAATCGGATCACCAACATAATACATGCGGCTAGAATCGCCATGCCAGCCGTCTAAAATTACAGTTACATCGATGTTTAAAATATCTTGATCTTTCAGGGGTTTTTCATCAGGAATTCCATGGCAAACAACTTCATTTAAGGAAGTGCAAATTGATTTAGGAAAGCCGCGATAATTAAGCGGAGCAGGGATGGCATTGCTTGCAACAATCTTGTCATAGCACAAATCGTTAAGTTGATTCGTAGTTATTCCTGCTTTCACATGATCGGTAATAAAGTCCAAAATTTCAGCAGCCAAGCGGCCAGCAGCGCGCATTTTCTCGAAATCTTCAGAAGTGTGAATTGTAATTTTGGACATGTTTTATTGCAGAGAATTTTGTTGATTATGCGAATTGATGTTTGTAAGTTGTGCCACTCCTTTTCTACATCTTTGTTAAAAACTAAATCCCAAATTTCACAATGGCAAGAATTACAGTTGAAGATTGCGTTACGGTTGTCGGCAATCGTTTTGAGCTTTGCTTAGTTGCAAGTAACCGCGCTAAAAGCATTTTGTCAGGCGCTTCTACGCAGCTTGATAGAAAAGAAAAACCTGCCGTTATCTCACTTAGAGAAATTGCTGATGGTTTGGTTGATGTTGAAGTTGTAAAAAATAATATCATTCGCGGCATCAAAAACCGTGGTTCTGCTGACACTTCTCAAATTGGCAATAGTGCAGTTGTTGAAGCGGTTGAAGAAGAAATTCAAACTCAAAGCATCGCTTTGAAAGAAGCTACTTTCGTAGATGAAAATATTCAAATTGACGATTAATTTCTAATGCGGAGGCTGGTTTTATCAGCCTCCAACTTATCCAAATCTTAAACAAGTTTTGGATTATTCCCTACAACTCATGATCTCTTCTTCCGAGTTAATTGCTAAAATAAGAGCATATCACCCCAATCTAGATGAAGCCTTGATACAAAAGGCTTATATTGTTTCCAAAACTTCTCACGGTAATCAAAAAAGACATTCTGGCGATCCATATTTTGCTCATCCTTTGGCAGTTGCCGAAATTCTAATCGATTTAAAACTTGATCAAGATTCTATCATCACCGCTCTTTTGCATGATGTTGTAGAAGATACTGATGTGAATTTAGATGATATTGAAAAAGATTTTGGCGAAGAAATTGCCAAGCTAGTGGATGCAGTAACCAAGCTTGGAAAAATCGAATCAATCCCTTCAAATGAAAGAGTAGCCGAAAATTTCCGCAAACTTGCTTTGGCAATGTCGGAAGATATTCGCGTGCTTCTCATCAAATTGGCTGATCGTTTGCACAATATGCGAACTTTGGCCTATGTGCCCTCCAAAGAAAAAAGAATTAAAAAAGCCAGAGAAAGCCTTGATATTTATGCGCCCTTGGCTGCGCGCATTGGTTTAAATAAAATTAAAGACGAATTACAAGAATTATCTTTCGCCATTTTAGACCCAGAAAGCAGAAATTATATTGTCGATCGCCTTAATGAATTAAAGGAAAAGAAGAAAGATTTAGTTGAAAAAATTGTTAGCGATTTAAGCGAAAAATTAAATGCTGAGAAAGTGCAATTTGAAATTTCAGGCAGAGAAAAAAAGCCTTATTCAATTTGGATGAAGATGAAAAAAACCAGCGTGGGTTTTCATCATCTTTACGACATCATGGCCTTTCGTATTGTAGTGAAAGATCTAAGCGAATGTTATCGCGTGCTAGGAATCATCAATTCTAGCTACAATATGATTCCTGGAACTTTCAAAGATTATATCAGTACGCCAAAAGAAAATGGTTATAAATCTCTGCATCTAGCCATTCTCGGGCCATTTAATAAAAAAATCGAAATCCAAATTCGTGATAACAGAATGCATGAAGTGGCGGATTTTGGCGTTGCGGCTCATTGGTGTTACAAAGAAAAAGATCCAAAAGTTCGTCAACAAGCTCATCTTGAAAGCCAGCAATATCGATGGATTCGAGATCTAATCGTGCTTTTTGAAACCTCTGAAGTTGCCAGTGAAGTTTTAAAACAGCATAAATTTCAAATGCACAAAGACGAAGTTTTTTGCTTCACGCCAAATGGTGATATTTTTAATTTACCAATTGGCGCTACGGTTATTGATTTCGCTTACGCCGTGCATTCTGAAATTGGTAATAGCTGCATTTCAGCCAAGGTTAACGGCATTATTTCGCCTTTGCGTCAGAAGCTTGAAAATGGTGATCAAGTTGAAGTTAGCACTTCTAAAACTGCCAAACCTTCACCAAATTGGTTGCAATTTGTAGTCACTTCTAAGGCCAAATATGCCATTAAATCTTTCATCAGAAATGAAAAATTTTCTGAATATAATGCTTTGGGCCGTGCGATTTTACATAAATTTTTCGTTTCAAAAGGTTTGGAAATAACTGAAAAATTATTAGAGAAAGCTTTGACAAGTTTTAATGCTTTAGGCAAAAAAACCGTTGCCGATTTATATGTAAAAGTGGCAGAAGGCGTTATCTCGCGCCATGATGTTGTGAAGGCAGTTTATCCTGATTTTAAAGAAGAAGTTGCCGCCAATAAATCAACAAATCAGCAAGAAAAAAAGAAAAAATCTAGCCATGCAATTCCAATTGAAGGTTTAGTTTCTGGCATGGCGATGCGCTATGGTGGTTGCTGTGTGCCAATTCCAGGAGATCCTATTGTTGGTGTGATTAATACTGGAACTGGTGTAACAATACATAATCAAAATTGTCACAATCTGAAAAATTTTGCGCTTCGACCACAAGGAATTCTAGATGTTTGCTGGAAAGGGGACGAAGAAATTGGCTCTGAAACTTATTTCAGTCGCGTAAGAGTTGTCACCGAAAATAAGTCTGGAAGTCTTGCTGATGTAAGTAGTATCATCGCTAAGAAAAAAGTGAATATCAATAATATCAAAATTTCTAATCGCTCGGCCGATTATTTTGAATTGATGATTGATGTTGAAGTTAAAAATGTTGATCACTTAGAAGAGATTTTATCGACATTAAGAATTTCTAAAAAAATTGTCGAGGTGGAGAGAGTCGTTGGCTAGATTGCTTCAAAGGCCTTAAAATTCTTGTTGTTTAAAAAAACTTCCATAAACCTCGCTCACAATAAATTTATCAATATTCAATTTCTGGAATTCATGAAAAAAGTTAATTTTTTTAACCGCCACTTAGCTGAAACTGGAGAGAATTATTTCGAGCATTTTCTTTTTGCCTTCACCACTGCAATGTGGCTTCTGATGGCGGCAATAATTTTGCTTTGTCATACTCTTTGTCCATTTTTGTTTACTACTACAGCTAGTTGGCATGTAAAAAAAATTAATGAAGTAATGCAAAAAAGAGTTCAGCTTTTGATGTCTAGAATAGAGAGGGTTCAGGAAAAATCAGAGGCAGCAAAATAGAAATGAAAATAACCGCAATCATCGGTTTTGGCTTTTGTGGTAAAGTTACATTCGCCAATCTGGTCAAAAAATATTCCCCTCAAGAAAATAAAATTATCATCTTTGAAGCGGCAAAAGATAATTTTTCCAGCGCTGCTTTTTCGGCTTACTCGCCTCATTATATTTTGAATGTTCCAGCTGCTAAAATGAGTGCCTTTTGCGGGCAAGATAAAGATTTCTGCGACTTCTTACAAAAAAACTATTCTGAAATTTGGAAGAATGTTGGTAAAAATGGTTTTGCACCTCGCGAAATTTATGGTAAATATCTCGATCAAATTACTGAAAATTCTTTTAAGCACGCCAAAGAAAAAGGCTTAGAATTTGAATTGATAAATGGCGAAGCAACTGAGGTAAATGCTATTGCAGATAAGCTTTTAATCACTTCTCAAGGCAAAGAATTTATTGCTGATGAATTAGTTTTAGCAACCAGCTTCAGACAATCTCAATTACCCTTAAAAATTGAATCTACAAATTTTGTTAGAAATTTATGGAATAAAGATGCGGCAGAATTTCATCAAAAGAACTTCACTAACGAATCAATCTGTTTAATCGGTTCTGGCCTTACTACTGTAGATGTGATTGTTGGTTTGAAGAAAAAGAATTTTGCTGGAAAAATCTTTGTAATTTCGCGTCGTGGTAATTTTCCGAAGAAACATTTTGCCTCTCCTCAACAAAATCCAAATTTTATCAGAGCTGAAGATTCTAAAAAGGGCGTGTTGTTTTTATGTTTAAAAATTCGCCATTTTTTAAGACAAAATCCTGAATTTGATATTCGCCATGTCATTGATTCTATTCGCCCAATCACAACTGCTTTGTGGAATAATTTAGATGAAAAAAACAAAAAATTATTTCTGCGCTTATTTTGTTATTGGAATATTTTTCGCCATCGCGCACCAATTTCTTCCATTGAAACTATTGAGCAAATGATTGCGTCAGGCCAAATCGAAATTAAAAAAGGCGGCGTTAAGAATGTAAAAAATTTAGATGGTAAGTTTTCTGTACAAACCAAGTTTGACCAATTTGCAGCTGATTATTTAGTGAATTGTTTAGGCTTTGAATTTAATGCCAAGAAATATGATTTATTGAATCAGATGATCGATTCTGGCTTGCTAGCTTCTGACTTCATGATGGCTCGCTCCTTGAATCCAAAAATCCACTTACTTGGCGGTTTGAATATAGGCAGAGATTTCGAATGTACCGCAGTTCCAGATTTAAGGGTGAATGTGGAGAAGGTAGTTTTAAGCCTCCTTTAAAAAGGAGATGGATCAAACGCACAACCATCAACTTCTATCTACTTCTCAAACGCACAACCAAAATCTGCAAAGATTTTTTCGAAAGTTGGAAAGCTAGTGTCAATCATCGAAGAATCATCAACCTCAATACCATTTTCCATCATCAATCCCATCACCAAGAAAGACATGGCAATTCTGTGATCCATAGAAGTGGTAATTTTTATCAAATCCTTCGGCTGAGAAATTCCACCTTTCACTTCTAAAAAGTCATCGCCCATTGTTAAAGCAACGCCGCATTTTTCAAGGTTCTGCGCAATCATCAAAAGACGATTACTTTCTTTAACTTTTAATTCGGCCAAGCCATTCATTTTAGTGATGCCAGACGCATTTGCCGCAGCAACTGCCAGAATTGGATATTCATCAATCATTATAGGCGCTCTTTCAGCTGGAACTTCAACGCCTTTCAAGTCGCTAGATTCCACAATAATATCAACCACTTCTTCGCCACCAATTAAGCGTTTATTGCTAAGTTCAATTTTTCCACCCATCTCAATCAAAGTTGTAACAATGCCATCGCGCAAAGGATTAACGCCCACATTATTAATTTTGATTCTAGAATTTTTTACCAAAAGCCCCGCCACAATTAAAAAAGCGGCAGATGAAATATCTCCAGGAACATTAAATTCTTTGGCAGAAAATTCTTGCAAACCATTAAAAGAAATTTTGGTGCCGATACCTTTTTCTGATTCAAATTTTTCTGTAGAAACTTTAAGTCCTAAATTGCGCATCATAATTTCTGTGTGATCACGACATCTTTCTGGCTCAATAACTGTAGTTGTGCCATTTATTGAAAGACCAGCAAGCAAAACGCAGCTTTTAACTTGGGCAGAAGCCACTTTCATTTTGTAAGAAATTGGCAAAGGATTTTTTGCGCCAACAATTCCAAAAGGCATAAGATTATTTTGACGAGCGATAATTCTAGCACCAATTTCTGTGATCGGTTCAAAAACACGACCCATTGGGCGCTTACGAAGAGAAGCGTCTCCTGTGAAGAATGAAGTAAAATCATAAGGACAAACCAAACCAGCAAGTAAACGAGATGAAGTTCCAGAATTTCCCATGTCTAAAATATCAGAAGGTTCCATTAAGCCCGCAACTCCTGAGCCATTTACTTCCCAAGATCCATTATCTTCTTTTTTAATTTCAACTTGCATTGAGCGCAAAGCTGCAGCGGTTTTAAGCACATCTTCACCTTCCAGTAATCCGTGAATTTTGCTTTTACCATGAGCTAAAGCCGCAAAAATTAAAGAGCGGTGCGAAATTGATTTATCGCCAGCAACAGTAGTTTCGCCTTTTAAAGGAATGTCTTTTTTGTAAGAACGAAGTGAGCGCATCTTGATGATTTATTTGAAGATGTAATTCCCGCGAGTGCGCGGGAATGTCCCGGGAATGTAAGGAATGGAGTTATTGTAAATCTAAGAAATTTCCGATAGAAATAAGAGACTGATTTAAGAAAATAATGAAAACCAAATTCAATAAAGCAGTTACCAAAATAATGAATTTGATGTTGCTGATATCATCAATTTTCATCGCTGATTTTGGCTCATCAAAATACATAATTTTAACGATTTTTAAATAATAGTAAGCGCTGATAACGCTGAATAAAACTGCCAAGATTGCAGGAATTGCAAAGCCTCCACGCAAAGCAGCCATGATTACATAGAATTTTGAGAAGAAGCCAGCAAGTGGTGGAATTCCAGCAGTAGAAAACATCAAAATAGCCAAAGAAAAGGCCATCACGGGATTGGTTTTAGACAAGCCAGACAAAGATGAAATTGCGAAGATTTTTTCATTTTCGGCATCATCTTCATTATCATATTTTTTCTCGTCAGAGCTTTTGATCAAATTTAAAAATCCGAAACTTCCTAAAGATAAAATGGCGTAAATTACGATGTAAAAAACAGAAGCCTTGAAGCCAAATTTATCAAGAGAGGCAAGGCCAAGTAAAATAAAACCAACATGTCCAATTGAACTATAAGCCAAAAGTCTTTTAAGATTTTTTTGCCAAATCGCACCAAAGCTGCCTACGGCTAAAGAAACTAAAGCAACAAAGATCAAAATTTTACTCATGCCATTCCAAGTAACCATGATATTGGTAAATAAACGAACCAAAACTATCAGAGAAGCAAATTTAGCTACTGTGGCAAAAAAAGTTGCAACGATTGTGGCCGAACCTTCATAAACATCTGGCGCCCACATGTGGAAAGGTGCAGCAGAAATTTTGAAAAACATTGCAGTGATTACCAAAATAAAACCAAAAATTACAGTAACTGGAATTGCATCTTGGCCAGCGCTGTAAAGAGTTGCCAAAGTTGTAAAATTGGTAGTTCCAGAAAAGCCATAAATCATAGAAATGCCAAATAGCAAAATTCCTGAAGCAACAGATCCTAAAATAAAATATTTCATACCAGCTTCTGAAGATTTGGCTGATTTTTTATTCAAAGCTGCAAGTAAATATAAAGACAGGCCTTGAAGTTCTAGGGCTAAATAGAATGTCAAAAAGTCATTTGCAGAAATTAAGAACATGGCGCCAACTGTGGCGATCATTAAAAGAGCTAAAAATTCAGCGCTAATTTTTTCTATTGTGAAAATGAAATTTAGTGAAAAAAGAATCACAATTGTAAGCAGTGTAACGGCGATTGCTTTAGAGAAAGCAGTCAAATAATTGCCTACAAACATCTGATTAAAAGATAGCTGTGGCTCAGAAAAATTGAGGAAGATTAAATATAAAGAAACTGCGCAAAAAATAAGAGAGAGAAAATGCGAAATGCAGGGATATTCTTTAAATTTTTTGCCGAAGAAAACATCGCTCATTAAAATAAAAAGAGCGCCAGTAAAAAGAGAAATTTCTGGTAAAATTGCGGTAATATTCATGATTATTTTTTAATTAAGTCTAAATTTATTTTTTGAATAAGGCGGCAAGCTGTTCAACTGGAAGTTCAAAATAGTTTAAAATTAAATTTGGCATCACACCAAATAAAATTACTAAAACGGCCATAGATGTAAGTGAAATAAATTCAACTTTGTTCAAGTCTTTTAACTCTTCAATTTTAGGGTTCACAATTTCGCTGAACCAAACTCTTTTATATAACCACAACATATAACAAGCGCCCAAAATTACGCCAATTGAAGCCACAATTGCAGTGATTTTGCTTGCCTTGAAAGTTCCGATAATGCTTAAAAATTCTCCGACAAATCCACTAGTTCCGGGAAGTCCAACTGAAGCCATAGTGAAAATCATCGCCAGCAAAGCAAAGTTTGGCATTTTAGTTGCAATGCCACCCAAATCAGAAATTTGTTTAGTGTGAAGACGATCATAAATTACACCAACACACATGAATAAAGCCGCAGAAACAATACCATGGCTTATCATTTGCATCACAGCACCATCAATTCCTTGGCGGGTGAAACTGAAAATACCCATAGTTACAAAACCCATGTGAGCCACTGAAGAATAAGCGATCATCTTTTTCATATCTTCTTGCATCAAGGCCACAAGAGAAGCGTATATAATTGCAATTGCACTTAAAGTGAACACCATTGGTGCGAAATATTCAGAAGCCGCTGGAAAGAAGGGTAGTGAAAAACGCAAGAAACCGTAAGCTCCAAGCTTAATTAAAATACCAGCTAGAATTACTGAACCTGCGGTTGGAGCCTGCACATGGGCATCTGGCAACCAAGTGTGAAATGGAAACATCGGAACTTTTACTGCGAAAGAAATAAAGAACGCAGCCCAAAACCATCTTTGATATTCTATTGGGAAAAACCCAGGAAGGCCTTTAGTTAAAACCACTACATCGGTTGTGCCAGTGTAAAGGAATATATAGATAATGGCGATTAAAAATAAAACCGAACCAAAAAGTGTATAAAGGAAAAATTTGTAAGATGCGTAAATTCTATTAACGCCGCCCCAAATACCGATGACTAAGAACATCGGAATTAACATCGCTTCGAAAAATATGTAGAATAAAAGTAGATCTAGAGCGCAGAAAGATCCAATTACAAAACCTTCAATCAATAAAAAGGCCACAACATATTCTTTAACTCTTTTATCAATCGACTTCAAACTGATTGCTAAACAAATAGGAATTAAGAAAGCAGTCAAAACAATCATCAAAACCGAAATTCCATCTATTCCCAGATAATATTTAATATCTTGTCCATCTAAGAAACTGATGCTTTCAATAAATTGAAAACCATCCATTTTTTTGTCAAATTTTTCAAGTAAAAGAAAAGTTAAAATTAAATTTAAGAAGCTGATTAAAAGCCCATAAACATAATATCCACGCTGATTTTTAAGCTTTACAAAAAACAAAGAAAACGCGGCCAAAATTGGCAAAAAGGTAATTACAGAAAGAATTGGGAAATTCATTTTAGAAGAATTTGGAAGTTTTAAGAAATTTTTCCGTGCTTTTTAACTGGCTGAAAATTTAGAATCAATTATCAGTTAATAAATTATTACATTAGTCAAAATAATAAATGCCAAAAATTACTCTCGATTCTCATCAACTTGCAGTTAAAGAAAATCTTAAGCAACTTGCCAAAACTCTCGAAGCTCAAAATAATAGTAATTTTCTAGTTCAAATTCTTGCGCCAAAACCAGAAATAAAAAGCATCTATATTCATGGCGAAGTTGGCCGCGGAAAATCGATGTTGATGAAAGAGTTTTTTAACTCAATTAGCAAAACCTCAAAAATCTATTTTCACTTCAACGCTTTCATGCGCCAAATTCACGAAGCTTTGCGCGACATTCGTAAAGAATCGAAAAAATATAAGGATGAATTGTTTGAAGCTGTAGAAAGAGTTGTTAAGAAAAATAAATTAATTTGTTTCGATGAATTTCAAGTAACCGACATTGCCGATGCTATGTTGCTGGCACGAATTTTCTCTTATCTTTTTGATAATGGCGTAGTTGCTGTTTTCACTTCTAATAGCAAACCAATCGATCTTTATAAAAACGGTTTGCAACGCGAAGTTTTCTTAGAATTTGTAGAAAATATTTTATTAAAAAATTGCCAAGTCTTAAATTTAAACAGCCCAACTGACTATCGCGCGCAATATACTAAATCTCTCACCAAAAGATATTTTATCTCAAACACCAAAAATCGCCAAGCTGTTCAAGAAATTATTGCCAATTTAACAAAACATCAAAAGCTTAGAAGCTCTAAGCTAAAACTTTGGGGTCGTGAAATAAAAATTAGCAAAACTTTTGAAAAAATTGCTGTCATAAATTTTTCTGACTTGTGCAAAAATGATTACTCAGCCTCGGATTATCAAACCATCTGCCAAAATTTTAATTTGATTTTTTTATTGAAGCTGCCAAAACTAACCAACGAAGACATCAATGAAGCAAAGCGATTCACGCTTTTTATCGACGAAATTTACGAAAATAAAGTGGCTCTAATAATTACGGCTAAAACTAAAATCTCTGAAATTTATAATAAAGGCATTGGCTCTGAAGCCTTTAAACGCACCGCATCTCGTATTCAAGAAATTAAGTCTGATAATTACTGGCAAGCCAGTAAAATAAATTTTAACAGCCAGTTAGAAATTTTTTAGATCTTTTAATAAACTCTCTAAAGAAAAGAGCTTGTCATATATTCAAAAATACGATATATTAAAAAAACTTTTTGATTCTTAAGTGAATCAAATTTAAAGATCCGTCAAATCCCTTGGATAAGTCGTATCTAATCAACTGATTACAAAAACCATTAGCTTTGGTTTGTGCTAATCAAAATCGCTTAACTTACTAAATATAAATATGCCAATTGCGCTTTTGAACAAAACAGATCTAACACTAGATGAAATCACAGAATTTTTGTTGGGGATTGATAAAGAATTGTCCAATGTAGGAGCAGGAGAAGGGCAGCACGCTAACGAATATGATGCATTTAAAGCTGCTATAGCTAATTTTACTCAATGGAGAATTAAAGAATTAGATAATAAAAAAACTCATACTTTGGCGCCAGAGGTAAAAGCTGGTAAAAAGACACAGATAGAAAATGATGCTAAATTTGAAGAGGGTAAGTTTGAAGGTGAAGTTAAAAAGTTTTTAGATTTTCGCGAAAATATCCGTAATATCACTAATGATGAATCAGGTGAAGTTAAAAAGTTTTTAGATTTTCTCGAAAATATCCGTAATATCACTAATGATGAATCAGTAGAAGATTCAACAAGACAAGATGGAATCATAGAAGCTGTAAAAAATTCATTTAAACCTGGAAAAGGGAAAACAATTACACCAACTATCTCTGACGGAATATTTGCTAATTTCTTGGTTCAGAGTTTTTATGATAACCCGGAAGTAGAGGGAGCTGTTAATTTTTCTGAAAGACTGAGAAAAGAATTAGAAAAAACTACAGTACAGCGTTATGAAAATCCTGTGAGAGAATTGGCATACAGAGTATATAAGGATAATACTGCGAGATATGGTTTGGTGTGGGAGAAAAGTAGAGATGGTATAATTGGAGAAAGTAAAAAGAAAATTACTGATAAAATACGCGATACAATACTAACCAAAAAAGCTAAAAAAGTATTTGGAGAAAAAAGAGCAGAGGCTGCTGCTGGTAATATACAAAGAGTTTTTCGTGGATATCGAGCTAGAAACGGAGTTGAAGGTATTAAGCTTGGAGAAAGTTTATATAACAATTTAGAAGAGTTCAATATAATAGCTGATTCGATAGAAGAATTTAGTAATACTGTTACAATTGAAGAAGTACATAAAGTTGAAGGTGAAACTTATAAATCATATACTCTTGATGTAACGGGTAAAGGTTCTGTTACATTCCTTTCTGATGGTAACAAAGTTATAGGAATTCTTGCAGGAGATAAGATAACGAGCGATAGAGAAACTCTTGAAGAATATAATAAAATTATATCTGGGATGAGTCTTGAATTAAAATCAGCATTAAAATCAACTAAAACAGAAGGTAAAACAGCAGTTAAAACAGTAACATTTTCTGAAGATGGTACAAAAGATTATACAAATAATCCCATCACTACTACCAGCAATATTATAAGTTCCACTAAAAATTCAGTCGAAAATGAATCTGAACATAGAAAATTTTCAAGGATGGAAAATGATGATCTTTTGGATAGGATGAATTCCAATCTTGATCGCATTGAAGGGATGTTAAGTTTGAAGACTTACATGTTGAGAGAAATGGATAGAATGCAAAGAGAAACTGATTTAAGATTTGCTGCTATTGATAAAGAGGCCCTGCAAAGACAGATTGATGATATGAGATATGGAAGAGGTCAACAATTTGGTGGGCAGTTTGGTGGTGGAATGATGGGACCGGGTGGAACGATGTCACAAGAACAAATGGATAATTTTACAGCAAATCTCTCAAAAAAACCAAAATCAGAGCTGCAAAAAGATATTGAAAGATTAGAAATTATGAAGGATGCGGCTGAAGAAGCTTTGCGTAATGAAGAATTATCCGATGGCCGCGGTTCTGCTACAAGTCAAAGTGGGAAAAATAAGAAGAAAGGGGTAGGTGATACAAATCAGCAAGATCGAGATAGTAAGGGCGATGATAACACTAGCAATCCTAGAAGAAAAACTTCTGATAAAAAAACTGCTCCAGCAAAGTCAGAATGGCCTAAACTTTTAGATGCTGCAGCTCTTGCTGCTTATCTTCAAGAAGGTGA
The DNA here is from genome assembly GCA_945875925.1 of Rickettsia typhi. Taxonomy (GTDB): domain Bacteria; phylum Pseudomonadota; class Alphaproteobacteria; order Rickettsiales; family UBA1997; genus UBA2645. Next base: position 16,100 of record CAMCME010000036.1, read on the forward strand.
AGGTGAAAAACCTAAAATGGAAATCCCTTTTGCTGGAGATAAGTATAATAGCACCAATACCGCCGATACTGATAAAGGTAAACGCATTGAGCTGAGACAAGATGGTTCATTTGTGGCTGTTTATCAAGGTGTTGCAGGTCATGCACAACTTGCGGAAGATACTAAAAAACTAAGAGAAAGTTTAGAAACTTCTCCGACAAAAAAGGTTCTAAAAACTTCTTTCATTGAGCTTAGAGACGATAATTACGACCCTGAACATCCTGACAAAAATACTTCTTATTGCATAGTTAGAGCAAGTGGCGAACAAGTTGTTCAAAGCTTTATCACTGCGGAAGAATTTAAAGTGATTAGTAAAGATCACGAAAAATTTTATACAAAATATCATAATTATTTTCTTGGAGAACCTATTTCAGATTCTCATAATGAGGAGGAATTAAATGAGGAGGAATTAGGTAAGAATAATCGCTTATTTCATAAATTCTTCATTAAAAATTGTGTAGAAGCTATTAGAAAAGGAGGTCTCGAAGAACATGGAAAAAATAATGTAATAGAACTTATTGGGAATATAGAACATGATCCTAGTAAAAATCCTTTATTTTTGATTTTTAAAGCTTTTGAAGAGCCTTTTGAAGAGGCTGATGAAAATTTTGCTTCGGAAGAATTTGGTTCTCTTTCTGAAGAAAGCGTTGAAAATCTTTCGGAAAAACTTGGTATTACTAAAAAAGACTTAGATTCTGTTTATAAAGAATCAATTGAATCAACAATTAGATATTTAGCTCATGATAAAGTTGAAGAAATAATTGAGAAAGAAACAGCAGGCGAAATAAATGCGACGATTAATAGTGAAGAAGCTAAGAATGCCGCCCTTAAAGCTTTCACAGGAAATCCAAAAAATGATAAGATCTTTGGAATAGATCACCTTTTCAGTGGTAAAAAAGAGCTACAGAAAGATTTGAATGATCTTAAAATTCCAAATAGCATTTATCCTAAAGTTTCATCTGTTTCAATTTCACGAGATGTGAAAGATAAAAACAAAGTTACTATTTGTTTTGATAGAGGAAAAAAAGGTAAGGGTGATGACACAGCTTATATAGATGTTGGTAAAGGCTATTATATCAAAGTTCAGCGGATGAAAGTCGGAAATCCTGGAAAGGTCGGTGCAGATGGAAAACCATGTGTATATGAGGACGGTGATATAAAATACCATACTGGCGAAGTTTATAAATGTATTAAAAATTCTGATGGCAAACTTTCTTGGTCTCAACCAGTTTCTACTAAAGCTTCTCTTGGTTCTTCAATCTTCGGAAATGATGCATTAATAAATGATTCTAGTAATGAAACTGCTTCGGAAGTAAGAAAAAACATCAAAAATTTACGCATTATTTCTGTTTCAAGAAGCACAGAAAAAGTCACTGTTAATAATACTGGTGACATTTCTGAAGATTCTGCAAATGAGACTACTCATTTAACTGCAGAGACTACTCGTGATGTAACTAAATTAAAAATTGCGGCTTTTGTTAAAGGAAGCGATCAAAGTAAGGCTTTTATTGGTAAAAATACCAAAAGAGCTATTGCTTTAGGTGCTGTTGTTGCAGCAGGTTTATTTAGTGGTGGTGTTATACCAGTTGCAGCGGTAGGCGCGATTGGTGTTATTCAGGTGGCACCAGGTGTTGCTGCTGCATTTTCTGCTGGTGGTCCGCTTGCTACATTCTTTGGGTCTACAATTCCTGCGGCTTTTGCACCAGGTGCTGTATTTGGCGCTGGTGGTGCCGCGTCTGCATTCTTTGGTTCTACAATTCCTGCAGCTTTCGCACCAGGTGCCGTATTTGGTGCTGGTGGTGCCGCGGCTACATTCCTTG
>CAMCME010000037.1 GCA_945875925.1 Rickettsia typhi
ATTATTTATTAAATGGTTTTGAAGAAAAAATTCTCACCACCTCAGATCAGACAAAAATTCTTAGCTGGTATAAACCCGCTAAATCTGGGCAAAAAGTGATTCTTTATTTTCACGGCAATGCTGGAAATTTGGGAGATCGCGCTCATAGATTTTCTGCTTTTGCTGAAGAAAATTTCGGAGTTTTAGCAATTTCTTATCGCGGATATGCTGGAAGCAACGGCAAAACAACAGAAGCTGGAATGATGCTTGATGCGAGCGCCGCTTTAGATTTTTTACTTAGTCAAAATTACCAGCCGCAAGATATTATTTTCTTTGGCGAGTCTCTAGGATCTTCAATTGCCACGCAGCTTGCCGCAATCTCTAACCCTTATGCTTTAATTTTAGAATCTCCTCCTTCTTCAGTAGTTTCAGTGGGACAGAGAACTTATTGGTTTGTGCCTGTAAGGCTTTTGCTTAAAGATAAATTTGATTCGGTGAAGTTTGCGCCGCAAGTTTCGTCTCCAGTTTTAATTTTTCACGGCACGGCCGATGCCGTTGTGCCTTATGAAGAAGGGCAAATGCTATTTAACGCTTTTAAGGTGACTAAGAAATTTATGACGGTGGAAAAAGCGGGGCATTTAGATTTTACTGATGAGTTTTTGATTGCAGAGATGGGGAAGTTTTTGCTGGAGAGTGTTAACTCAAGATAAGTCAAATAAAACCGTCGGTTGAGCGAAGTCGAAACCGTCGGAAGGTCTTGCCTCGGAGTAACAACACAGCGGGAAGCATCCGCTGGTTTCGACTCCGCTCAACCGACGGTTTTGCATTAAAAAACTCGTTATTCCTAGCCTTTACAAAAGCCAAAAATAACGAGTCATCTTTACTTAAAAAACTCTAAATTATTTATGTAATTTAGTGCTCACAAGCAAGTAACCGCGGTAACTAGTTTGTGCATAATTTTTAGTATTCATTGCGTGATAAACATCGCTTAAGTTAATCCAAATCCATGGATTTCTGTGAGCGGCAACATCAAGCATTAAAACTGAATCAGATTTTTCATCATAAGCTGCAACAGGTGAAAAATGTCCACCCATCAAGCTTTTATAGGAATGATCATAGTTAAGAAGCAAAAATTCTTTATCAGAATTTACTACTGTTTTTACTAAGTTTCTAAATTCGATAAGATTTTCATCGCTGAATGTTTCAACATTAACTAACTTAGATTTTACTCCGTGAATTTTGATCATTTTTTGCAATTCGTCGATATCAATTCCACCGCCAAAAGTGCCGTCTTTCTTAGTCATTTTCATAGAAATAACTTTTCTATCCAAAACTTTATCAGTGGTTTCGTTGAAGAAATTGCTGTCGTTAATTAAACGATATTGCAAAGGATATTTTTTGTCTCCAATAGCAATCGGCCATTCTTCAATGATTGGAAGCGGTGTATTATTAAGTTCGTAAATTGAAGAAAGCACAATAGTTGCAGCCCCTTGTCCGCAAGCAGCAGGATTAACTTGTGGCTTATAATGATGAGCTAAACGATAGAAATCGCCTTTGAAAGAAGTTCTTTCGAATCTTTCAATTCCTTCTTTACTATCCCAGTTCACTACAGCCACCTTCTTGCTATATTGGCTTTCAGGATATGCTCCATAATGAAAAGTTAAGCTTTTAGTGATCATTTCACTATCCATGGCGAAGGCGCCAAAACTTGTGCTTGCTAAAAAAGCCGTAGCTAAAGCTAATGTTTTTACTGTTTTAAAATTCATAAAATATTTTTAATTGAAATTGTAAGAGTGGTGGCGAATTACTACTTAGTTACTAAGTGTAATTATCCAAGACCCCTGATTGAAATTAATGGAAAATAATATTTACGGCCATTTTGGCCTAAAAACTTTTGATTTAAATTTAACTCAACAGCAATTTTATTTGCTGCAAAGCCTATACCAAACTAAATATCTTTAGTCTGATACAGTTTTATTTTACGCCGTACGAACGGCGCCCCAATTTGTGGGGACCCCATATACCAAATAAACTTTATTGAGAGTAAAGATTTTTAGTTTGGTATAAGTTTTAAAAACTCCCGCGAAGGAGATTTGGTTATAGAGTTAAAGATTAGCTTCAGCTTCAATCACTAATTTAACTTCATCAGCAATATTTGGTAAGGCGTAATTCACACCAAATTCTGATCTTTTAATTGTTGCAGTTGCGCTGAATCCAACAGTTTGTTTTTGGCTTAGCGGGTTCGCACCTAATTTGTTAAATTTTACATTCAACACAACAGGTTTAGTAATGCCTTTCAAAGTAAAATCACCCGCAACTTTAGCTTGGTTTTTGCCAGTCACAGTAACTTTTTTACTAGACACTGTTAGCTAATTAATTTTATCCAAGATTTTGGCATATTTTGAGCGCTTTTTTGGTAAAATTTTGATAAATATCTGGATATATTTTGAAAAATTTTAGCAAAAAATAAGCCAAAATAGGACGAAATATGGGATAAAATTAATTAGCTAACAGTGTCTAACAAAAGTTGCAGTTGGAAAAGCTTCAGCGTCAAAGAAATCTTTGCTTTTCAAATGTTGATCAAATTTCGGAAGGTTTGTGTTCAGACTAGCAATTTTGATAGTTACACTAACTTCAGATTTTTTCGGATTTTTTTCATCAAAAGTAATGCTGCCATCAATATCAGAAAATTTGCCAGATGGATTAGAAAATCCAAAATGGTTAGCCGACCAAGTAACGCTGGTGTGGTTTGGATCGATTTTATATTGATTAGCTTCTTGTGCGAAAGAGTTGGCGCTGGCAAGAAATAATGCAGCGATTGAAACTGAAAGTAATTTTAGTTTTTTCATAATTTTGTGAGTTTTGGTTTTTAAAAAGTTTGTAAATTTATTTTTGTTTAAAATCTCAAAAAACACCTTGTCATCCTTGTCCCATTGGGGCCAAGGATTACGAACTTATTTTATGAGATCAAAAATAATCTTCTTTTTTAATATAAACCTAGTTACTTTTATCAAGTAGGTACTTTAAAGTAACCATTAAATTTTTTTAAAACATGGCTCGCAAACAAGCAAATAAAGCAGTTTCAAAAAAGACACAAAAATAAATTTGAAAAAAACAGTAATAAAAATTTCAAAAGAAATGACAAAAACAACTCCAAAAGCATCGCCGAATAAAGTAGCGCTAAAAAATCAGAAACCCAAAATAGCTACTAAACGAATCTCTAAAAAAATTAGCGGATCAATTTCTTGCGACAAAAACATCGACGCCAAATTAAAAATTCGCTGCCCAATGCATAACTTGCTAAACCTTATCACAGGGCCATGGACAGCTTATATTTTGTGGCTAATTCGCTCACAAGGTCCTCAAAGATTTAGTCAATTGAAGAAACACATTCCAACAATTTCATCAAAAGTTTTAACTGAAAGATTACGCATGTTAGAAGATGAAAAAATTCTCAATCGTCATCAAGAAGAAACCATTCCACCCAAGGTTACTTACAGCTTAACTAAACGAGGCAAAGAGTTGGAAAAAATGCTCGATGAGATCAATAAATTAGCGCAGAAATGGTATAATAAATAGGACGATTATTCTATCACAGCCAAGTGAATCGAGTTTGCGAATAAACACCCCTAAAACCCCTCCTTGAAAAGGAGGGGTTTAGTCACAGTTCGCCTGATCTCTATAACAAACTCGATTCAGTTCCCCTCCTTTTCAAGGAGGGGTTAGGGGTGGTTATTCGCAAATTCTTACTTAAGTTATAAACGAGATAATTACACTTACACAATATTCTCAAAATCAAAAAACTACAAAAGCAAATGAGACATTCTCTAGACCACCTTCCCGCGCTAAAACAAAATGAAATTAGAAAAGTTGCCGCTTTGATTCACGAAACTTGTGATGATGTGGAGCAAATTATTCTTTATGGATCTTACGCACGCGGCAATTTCAAAGAAGCTAAAGATTTAGCCGCCAATCGCAAATCTGGTCACATTTCTGATTATGACATTTTAGTGGTAACCGAGAAATGGCAAACCATTCACGAATTTAATTCTTGGAACGACGCCGATAAATTAAATTTAAGCTCACCAGTTCGTATCTCAGCCATCAATATTGAAAAGCTAAATGCACATTTAGAAGAAGCTCATTACCTTTACAGCGACATCGAAAAAGAAGGTGTGATGCTTTATGATTCGCGCAAATATAAATTATCGATTAAGCGCAAATTAAAAAACTTTGAACAGCAAAGAGTTTCTCAAGAATATTTCGACCATTGGTTTGACAAGGCTAATGACTTTGTAGAAACATTTAGTTTGATGATGAAAAAAAGCCGCACGGCGAGTGCCTCTTTTCACATGCATCAAATTATCGAATCTTGTTATAAATGCATTTTGTTGGTTTTTGAAAATAAGAATCCTAATGAACATCACATCCACACTTTAGGCCAAATGGCTGAAAAATTTCATCCTGATCTCCCTCAACTTTTCCCCAAAAGAAACCAAGAAGAGCGCGCTAGATTTGAACTTTTAGAATATGCTTACATCGGCGGCAGATATGATCCAAAACATAAAATCTCTAAAGAAGATTTAGAAATTTTAAGCAATTCTGTGATCAAACTTTTGAAAATTACCGAAGAAATTTGTAAGAAGAAAATTGCTAGTTACAGGCAGTAAAATTAGTTGCTCTTGACAGATTACCTTCAACATTCATCTTGGAATTAATCATTAACTAATCACAAAAATTATGAAAAAGTTCTTATCTGTTTTCTGCACTACTTTACTAATTTCTACTAACTCTCACGCCACGGGATTATTCGTTGGAGCCGACGCTTTATTTGTAAATTCACAACACAGCGCAAAAAATATTTCGACAATTTCTGGTCCAAAAAATGGTGATTCACAAGCCGCCAATAAATTTAATTATGGCGTCAATGCAGGTTTCAGATTAGATGTTTTAAACTTACTTGCTTCAGCAGAATTATTTTACGACAATTTGCAAACCTCTTCTCAAAACTTCACTTCAATCAACAACCAAACAAATAACGGCGATAGCATCAATATCAACAACCGCTATGGCGCAAAGGCCAATGTGGGTTTTGCAATTTTGCCAAGAGTTACGCCATTTTTAACTTATGGTTTAGCCAATGTTAATTACAGCAGCAATGTTTTATCAGCCAATTCATCTCTAACCAAATCAGAATTAACACCACTTTACGGCGTGGGTTTATTAATAGATTTGCCACTAGGATTTTCTGCCAAAGCCTCTTACGACTATCAACAATTCAACATGTCTTCTGCCACCAGCAATTCTAAAATTCAAACTCATTTGGGCGTTGCTAGACTTGGCGTGATTTACAATTTCTAACTTAGGATAATTGCCATCTCGAAATTATTTTTGAATTTATTTAACAAAAAATATTCGTAAAAAATGCCAAAGAAATTTATTACAACTGATGTTTATTCAAGTGAAAGATTTCCTTATGGAAGTGTTCTGCCGCTTGAGTTCATGGAAGTTTATGTAATGATTGCCGCGCAGAAAAAAGGCTTTGCAGTTTATCGCGCTTTAAACCAAAGCCTCCGCGAAGAAGATGGAAAAATAATTGGCGATTTGGTTGAAATAAAATTTAAAAATATTGAGCTTCTAGAAAGAATTAGCGCAGATCCGGAAACTTTGAAATCTGTGATCAATGCAAGTGATGCAAGGCTCAAAACATTAAAAGATCTCGGAAAATCTGAATTAGAAAAGCATGATCAAAAAACTTTTCCTTTCAGCGTCGGCTATTTAAATCGCATTTGCACAGAATTTGAAGACGAGCAAACCCAAGATGTAATTGCACTCATAACAGAATTGGCAAAGCGCGAACCCGCAATTCCTTTTGATCCAACTCAAGGTTTTTTAGACAGAACCATTCACCGCCAAGAAAATTTAGAAGAATTTTTGCAAGCTGAAGACACAGCAGAAAATGAAAATGTTTTTTACATTAGAAGTTTGGTGCGCGCTGATGATTACAAGGTTCTGCCATTGTTAGAAAGATTGCGCCAAAACACCAAAGCAAAATTTCCCACTACTCCTGAATCACAAAAATTTTATGACAAACAAATTGTGATTGATGACGCGGTTTTAAGACAATATGCCATGCCCACTATTTGCTGCGAAGCAAGTGAAACAGAATTTTTAAAAGATTTTTATAGAAGTAATTGTTCATCCGAAGGTTTGGTTTTGAAACCAGGAAATGGTGGAAGTTTTGGTGGCACAGGAATTGCCGTTTTAGAACCTAATTTAACAGATGAAGAACTTTCTGAAGAAATCAGTAAAGCGCTTTTAAAAATGCATGGCGATGTTGATAGACATTATAAAACTGACTTTTCTTTACAAAATATTGTAGCTCAAAAAAGACTTAACAACCTTTCTGCCGATGGAGATTTAAGAGGTGGCGATATCAGATTTTCTATAATTAATGGCGAACTTGTTGGTGCTGCTTTGCGTTATAGTGATAATTCGGAAGTGAAAATTTTATCTTACGAACTCACTAAATCAGTGCTTCCCGACAATCTTTCTTTCACCGTAGAAAATATTGAAATGCTAAAAGAAAGAGCCTCCGAAGAAGATAAAGCTTATTACGCAACTTTACTAAAAATGCATGAAGCCGTGACAAGTGTGGTTTCTTGGAGCAGAGAAAACAAACATTTTCACATTGGTGTCGACATGCTTTTAGGGCGCGACAGTGAAGGCAATTGGCAATTTTGTCTTACCGAAGTAAATAATGTGATACCAGACTGCATACCTGAAACACAACATCTAAACACTCTTGCTGGTGAAAGCGAAGCTAGACAAAATATCTGCAAATCGATTGTTGATATAGTTGAAAATAATCGCCATATCACAGCCGATGCAGAATCAATCTTAAGACCTCCGTCACCATCTTTTTCAAATCCGAGATCAGATTTAGGAGGAAGAACCTCCCCTGAACAAGTTGGCTTTGAAGGGGCTGCTTAGAAAGTGGAATTATATATTTGACTAGCCACAACCTCGGTGTCATTTCGAACTTTAGTGAGAAATAACATAAGCAGATTTAAAAGAAAATATTGCAATTCAGAATTAGTGTGTAGAATACACATCATTCACTTAATCACCACATAAGAAATGAATGTCCGAGAAATCATAAAAATTCTTGAAAAAGAAGGCTGGTATTTAGTCGCCAGCAAAGGAAGTCACAATCAATATAAGCATCCAAATAAGAAAGGTAGGGTAACGCTTCCTCACCCAAAAAGAGAATTTCCAAAAGGAACTCTAGCCAGCATTTTCAAACAAGCAGGCATTGATAAGAAAAATACAGCAAATAAAAAGGAGCAGCCATGTTAAAAGAAAAAAGAAATTACATAGCCGTAATTAAAAAAACCAAATCTTCAGATTACACCGCGATTTTTCCTGATTTTCCTGCTTGCATCACCGCAGCTAAAACTCTGCAAGAAGTTCAAGAATTAGCGCAAGAAGCTTTACAATTTCATATTGATGGAATCATTGAAGATAAAGAGGAAGTGCCAAATTCTCTGAGTTTAGATAAAATAAAGAAAAGATATAAAGCGGCAGAAGCCTTCTTAATTGTTAGCGTGAGCACACCTGCCAAAGCCGTTCGCATCAATATTACTATTGATGAAAAATTCTTAAGAAAATTGGATAAATATTTAGAAGATCATAATAGCAGTCGAAGTTCTTTTTTTCTGGATGCGGCGAAGTTGGCAATGGTTTAACGCTTTATCATTAAACCCCATCTGTCATTTATAAACCTCCTGTCATTTCGAGCGCAGCGAGAAATCTCATGAATCTTGGACTCCAAGCGTCAACCTGGTGAGATTTCTCGCTGCGCTCGAAATGACAGTGGGGATTCTGAATAGTAGAATTATATTCAAAAGAAAATATCTTGATCTTTATCAATCAATCGATTCAATCAAATGATTGAATAATTTTTTGCAGATCAAATTTCCTATGAAAAACATTAGAATTTACCCAAAGTCTTTAAGCTTTGCTGCAATGATTTTTAGTGCTTCTTTGCTTAGTGCTTGCGCCAATAATGATGAATTTAAAAGCAAACTTCCCGCCCAAATAAAACCTGAATTTTTGACTGATTCTTCTGAAGTTTCTAACATAGCTCCTTCTGATAATTGGTGGATGGAATTTGGCGACAAGACCTTGAACAGCTTGGTGCAAATGGGTCTTGAAAATAACAAAGATATTAAAATTGCCAATGAACAAATCGCCACTTCTCGCGATTTAAACAATGTGCAAATTGCGTCTTTACTACCTTCAGCAAGTGTGAAACTTGGCAGACAAAGATTTGCTTCTCCAGCATTTGGGCCAAATGGCGTAAAATATGACATTTATCAAGCAGGCTTTGATGCGGCTTGGGAAGTGGATTTATTTGGTAAAAATTTAGATAGATCGCGCGCTGGCAAATTGAGATTTTTAGAAGAAATTCAGCTTTACAAGGCGATGGCGCTGAGAGTTACAAGTGAAATTGCCCGAAATTATATTGAATTAAGAATCACTGAAAAACAGATTGAAAATCTTCAAGAAGTGAACCTCGCTAGAAGTAAAATAATCGATATTATTAAACAAAAAGAAACTAGCGGAACTGCCGCCAAGACTGATATTCACAATGCTTTAATCAATCTTAATGATTCTTTAACACAGCTTACAGAATTAAAAATTTCTCAAAAAGTTCTTACTTATAAATTGGCGGTCTTGATTGGAAAAACTCCCGATCAAATTTCTGATATTTTAAAAACACCCAATTCTAATTCAATTTTACAATATCAATCAGGCATTGTGCCTATTGGCTTGAAGTCGGATATTTTAGAACGCCGACCTGATATTATTGCCGCCGAATTTGAAATTCAGGCCGCAGTTTTTGACAAAAAAGCCCAGCTTAAAGAATTTTTCCCGAGCTTTAATTTAACTGCAAATATTGGCGGTGGCTCAAAAAATTTGGGCGATGTTTTTAAAAATGGCGCCAATGTGAAAAATATTCAGGGCTTCGTTTCTGTGCCTATTTTCGAGGGTGGAAGGCTGATTGCAGAATATAAAATTAGCAAAGCTAAAGCCAAAATTGCCGTGCTGAATTATGAAAAAACTATCTTAAATGCACTTGAAGAATGTGAGTCAGAACTTACTCGCTATGTAAATTCTTTAGTAATTGAAAGTGCTGCAGATCAACAATTTAAGGCCAGCTCCAGCATCTTCAAAATCAATCAAAATAAAAAACGCTTCGGAGTAATTTCAAGTGAAGAATTACTTAATGCCCAAATTGCCATGTTGAAAATGGAGAATCAATTAGTGGCAAAAAAACTACAAACTCTTTCAAGTTTAATAGCCTTTCACAAAGCCATTGGCGGGGGTTTTGAAGGTTATGAAATTAAGTTTGAAAAAGATCAAGTTTGGTGGGTGGAGAAGAAATAATTTATGAAAAATATCTCTCCAAAAAAATTAGATAAATTGGATAAAAAAGATTTGGACACAAAAGAGAAAATTTTAGACGCCGCTATTACCATTTTTTCACAAAGTGGTTTTGATGCAGCAAGAACGCGCGACATTGCTGCTCTAGCCAAAGTTAATGTTTCAACTCTTCATTATCACTTCATCAATAAAGATAATATTTACAAAAGCGTCATCAAAAAAATTAATGATGAAGCCAACAAATTCATGATGCCAATTATGCTGGCTCAATATGAAATTATCACTGAAAGCAAAGACCGAAATGAAATTATTGAAGCGGTGAAAGTGATGGCGATTAATTTTGCACAAACCATCACCAGCCCAGATAAAAAGAGCTTTGCCAAGATTATCGCTTTTGAACAAATTGAACAAAGCAAACATTTTAAAATTCTTTTTGAAAATGTGATGAAACGAGTTTGCGATCCTTTTCGTTTTGCAATTGCAAAAATTTTAAAGAAGAAAATTGATGCCATAGAAGTGATTTTAATCACTCACACTTTGATGGGAATTTTGTCGTCTTTTCAGCATAATAAATCGAGTTTGCTTCATATAAGCGGCTGGAAGGACTATGATGAGAATAACTCGAAACATATTAAGAAACACATCGCCAAGACGATTGATAAGTTGTTTTTGGGTGGTGTTTAAGAAGATATCATTGCGAACTTTAGTGAGAAATCTCAGGAGGTTGAAACTCGGAGTTTAAGACTCATGAGATTTCTCACTAAAGTTCGAAATGACATAAGCTATTTCGCAATGACAAAAGGGTTATTATATTTTAACAATTTATAAACTATGAAAAAGAAAATTCTAAAAATTGCCATTCCTGCAGCAATAGCATTCGCGACCATATTCGTCGCCACTTCTGCTTACAATTTTTACCAATCTAAACATCGCATCATTCTTTACGGCAATGTCGATATTAAAGAAGTTAGCAGTTCTTTTCGGGTTTCGGGACGCTTAAAAACTTTATTTTTTGATGAAGGAGATGTGGTGAAAAAAGGCGATTTGCTGGCCTCTTTAGATAGCGACACTTTTGATAATGATTTAGAATTAGCTAAAGCCAACTTAGATGCAACTAAGGCGCAGCTTGATAATGCTGAGAAAAAATTTGCCCGCGTTAAAGATCTCTTCAACAATGACTCGGCGTCACAGCAAGAATTCGATAATGAAAAATTCGCCCTTTCCGAATTAAAAGCGCGTTTAGAATCAGAAAAAGTAAAAGTAAAAATTGCCAAAACTTCTTTCTCCGACACCAATCTTTACTCACCTTCCGACGCTTTTATAATGACTCGCGCTTTTGAAGTTGGCTCGATGTTAACGCCAAATCAAACTGTTTACACACTTTCCCTAACCAATCAGGCCTATGTTCGTGCTTATCTCACAGAAGAAGATTTGGGCAAAGTGACAAATGGAATGGCGGTGAAAATTAAGACTGATAGCGGCACGCAGTATGAAGGCCAAGTTGGCTTCATTTCAGCCAAAGCTGAATTCACGCCAAAATCGGTTGAAACTGCGCAGCTTCGCACCGACTTGGTTTATCGCATTCGTATCAATATAAAAAATCCTGATGCAAAACTAAAACAAGGCATGCCTGTTACTATTTATTTAGCCTTATGAGCCAAAATTTAATTGAAGTTAATGGGCTGCTGAAAAATTTTAAAGGTGTAGCAGTTAACGCTTTAGAAAATATTAATTTTAAAGTTGGTGCCGGAGAATTTTTCTGCGTGCTTGGTCCTGACGCTGCCGGAAAAACTACGCTGCTTCGAATTTTGGCTTCAGTTTTAGGATTTAATGAAGGTGTTGTGGAAATTTTAGGCAAAAAAGTTCCGCAAAATATTTCTGAGATTCAACATCTAATCGGCTATATGCCACAAAAATTCGGGCTTTATGAAGATTTAACAATTCTAGAAAATCTAAATTTATATGCAGATTTAAGAGGAATTAAAGGTGAAGAAAAAAAAGAAAGAATAGAGATGTTGCTTGAAGTAACACAACTCAAGAAATTTACGCAGCGCTTGGCAGGAAATCTCTCAGGGGGCATGAAACAGAAATTGGCTTTGAGTTGTACTTTAATTGCCAGCCCAAAAATTTTGCTGCTTGATGAAGTGAGTGTCGGTGTGGACCCAATTTCTCGCGGCGATTTAATTGGCATTGTAAAAAAATTAAGCGCGCAAGGCACTGCTGTTGTGTGGTCCACTACTTATTTGGATGAGGCAGAACATGCGGATAATGTGCTTTTGATTAATGCGGGAAAACAGATTTTTTTTGGTAAGCCGCAAGAGTTTATTGGCAAGACTGCTGGGCGAAATTTTTTGTTGGAAGCAAAAGATAAAAGTTCAAATAAAAGAGAAAATTTGAATGAAGTTTTACAAGTTGCTGGTGTGGTGGATGCGGTTTTGCAGGGTGATAAGATTAGAATTCTAACTAAAAATGCCGATCTAAAAAATTTAGAAAATTCTTATAAAGTTAAACCCAGCAAATCCACAATCGAAGACTCATTTCTTGAATATCTAAACCTAAAACTCCCCGCCAAATCTGAATTGGCGTCTAGATATGACAATCACGCCAAAGACGAAAAAATAATTATTGAAGCCCAAAATCTGACCAAAAAATTCGGTGATTTTATCGCCACAAATAATATCAGTTTTAAAATTAAATCAGGAAAAATATTTGGATTTTTAGGCCCCAATGGCGCAGGAAAATCCACCACTTTCAAAATGCTTTGCGGGCTTTTAAAACCAACTGAAGGAACTGCTCATGTTTCTGGCAGCAGCTTACTTTTGGCCGCCAATGAAGCTCGCCAAAAAATTGGTTACATGGCGCAGAAATTTTCTTTATATGGCGAATTAAGTGTGATGCAGAATTTAAAATTTTTCTGCGGCATTTATGGGCTAAATTCTAAAGAATCAAAAGAGGCAATTGCAGAAGTTTTGCATAGTCTTGATTTACAAGAATTTGCCAATGTTAGCGCCAGCGAATTGCCACTTGGAATCAAACAGCGCTTGGCTTTAGGCTCGGCACTTCTGCACAAACCAGAAGTGTTATTTTTAGATGAACCCACCAGCGGCGTGGACCCAGCAACAAGACGCGAATTTTGGTTTCACATCAATGCATTAGCTAGAAAAGGTGTAACGATAATGGTGACAACGCATTTCATGGATGAGGCCGAATATTGCGACACCGTGGCAATTATTTACAAAGGCTTGAAAATTGCTGAAGATGATCCACAAAAATTGAAAGAACAAATTGTGAGCGCCGAATTGCCAAACCCAAATTTTCAAGATGTGTTTGCCGCTTTAATTAGAAAGCATGATTTGCAGGAGGCCGCATGAAGCTAGATTATACGCGCATTAAAGCCTTGCTTAAAAAAGAAATTCTGCAAATTAAAAGAGATAAAAGCGCAATCTTAATCGCTTTCTTTTTACCCATTGCGCTAACTTTTATTTTTGGTTATGCGATTTCGATTGATACAAGTAAAATTAAAATTGGCCTTGTTATTGAAGATGATCAAAGCCAAGCGGTTTCTGAACTGGTAGGATTTTTTGAAGGCTCAAAATTTGTCACAATTAAGAAATTTACTCACTCAGCAAATTTAATTACGCGCGATATTTTATCGCAAAAAATCGGCGTTGGTGTAGTCATTCCTTCCGACTTCAATAAAAAATTAATCAAAGAAAATATTGCCTCTGTGCAATTAATCACAGATGGCTCAGATCCAAACACTGCGGCCTTTTCCAGCAGTTATGTAAGTGCAATTATGGATTTATATGTTGATCATATGAATTCACAAAGAGGCATCAAAACCTCGCCAATTGTCGATATTCAAGCTAGATTTTGGTATAATGAAGCGCTAAAGGCTGATCATTTACTGAACATCGGATCAATCGGATTTGTGCTTTCAATTGCCGGAACTTTACTCACCGCTTTGGTGGTGGCGCGCGACTGGGAGCGAGGCGCCATGGAATATTTAATCGCCACACCTGTCACCATTCACGAAATTGTTTTGGGAAAAATTTTGCCTTATTTGGCTCTCGGAATGGGCTCTTTTTTCATCAGCTTTTTTTGTGTGATGATTTTTTTTGGAACTCCTTTCAAAGGTTCAATTATAATTTTTGCCATTTTGGGTTTGCTTTATTTAATTTTAACAACTGGCTTGGGCCTTTTAATTTCAACGGCTTCCAAGAGTCAGTTTGTGGCTTCTCAAGGTGCAATTTTAGTGTCGATGGTGCCAACAATTATGTTGTCAGGTTTGGTTTATGACATTGAAACCATGCCCAAAATTATGCAATTCATCACCAATATCGTGCCTGCAAAATATCTGATTAATGCCATGAAAACGCTGTTTTTAATGGGCAATGAATGGAGCATTTTGATCCCTAACGCACTTGGAATTATTGCCATTGCCTCTTTCATAATTTTTATGATTTTGAAAAAAACCCGAAAAACTATCGATTAAAATATGCGCATTTTTGCCCCGTGGTTGAAAACTTGCCCAAAAACTTGCCCAAAAACTTGGATGAAAATAAAAGCACTAATTTTGAAAGAATTAATTGTGCTGCTAAAAGACCCCAAATCGCGCTTCTCTTTAATAATGCCTCCAATAATTCAATTGGCCCTATTCGCATCTGTGGCAACTCTTGATGTTTTTAACATTAAGATGGCCGTGATGAACCAAGATGGCGGTACTTATAGCAAAGAAATTATCACCGAAATTGTGGGCGCGAAAGAATATTTCACTACTTTGGTTGAGGTGAAAAACTATGAAGAAATAACCACTTTAATTGATAAGCAAAAAGTGATTGGCGCTGTAGTTTTTGCTTCCGATTTTTCACGCAAAATTGAGTCTGGGAGAACAGCGGATGTGCAGCTGCTATTTGATGGCAGGCGTTTAAATTCAGCAGAAATTGTGGCAGGATATGTTGGCAACATTGTGCAAAATTCGGTTGCCCAAAAAGTGCAATTTAAAAGCCGCAATGTCGCACCAAACACTGTGCGCCCAGAAGTGGTAAATCGCAATTGGTTCAACCCCAATCTCAATTATAAATGGTTCATCATTCCGTCTCTTTTAAGCTTAATTCTCTCCACCTCTATTTTAAGTGTTTCTGCCCTTTCAATTGCGAGAGAAAAAGAAGTTGGAACTTTTGATCAATTGATAGTTTCGCCTTTAAGTCCTCTAGAAATTACCTTAGGAAAAATTGGCGCTAATCTGGCAATAGGATTAGTTCAAGGCCTCGTAATTTTCTGCATAATTTGCGCCATAGTGCCCTTTCGCGGCAATGTGATTTATATGTTTTTAGGAATTTTGCTTTATCTAATTTCTATGGTCAGCATTGGTCTGTTCATTTCATCAATGTCTAATAATCAACAACAAGCCACACTCGGATCTTTCTTCTTCCTAATCCCCGTGATCCTGTCCTCAGGCTTCTCCGCACCATTTGGCAATATGCCTTATTGGCTGCAATTAATCTCCGATTTCGTAAATCCAATTCACCATTTTGTGGTGATCACGCAGCTGATTTTTAACAAAGGAGTTAGTTTTGATTTGTTATATTTTAACTTCGGAATGTTGCTGCTGATGTCTTGCACCACACTGTTTCTGGCAACTTGGTTTTTTAAGAGAAGGGTTTTGTAGAACTTTTGTCATTTCGAACTTTAGTGAGAAATCTCATGAATTTTAAATTCCGAGCTTCAGCTTGCCTAAAATTTCTCACTGCGTTCTAAATGATAAGAATAGTCTATTCCTAAAAAACGAACTCCTCATCATAGAGCTCAAATCTATCACTTCTCATCTTCATTTGACGAACTGGAATTTGTTTTATTTTTGCAATTTCCAACAATTCTTTGGCCATTTTTTTTGTCACATCATTTTCATCATTTTTCACAAAATTAACTCCCAAGTATATTCTGCAGCACTCAAATTCTGAAATTTCACTAAGAAGAGAAGTAGTATTTCCTTTCTCATAAACTCTAATCATATCCTCTGTTAGAATTATCCTCCACTCATGTTCATAGCTCCATCCAGAATGCTTTATTAGTTTAGCTTCCTGCAAATCACCAAACTCTTGTTGATAAGAGACTGGATACAAAAGCTTTCCATGATTTTTATAGTTATAATCGTAAGCTATACAAATACCTCTGTGGTAATTTGCATAATGAGACCACATTAACATGTTATCTTTAATGGAAGAGAAACATCCGATAAACAACCTTTCATCGCCGATCAACACCTGATCTTCATTTAAATTTACCTCTCTATCAAACAAATCTTCTCCTTGCATATGCTCGGGAAGGAACTTCTTTAAAAATACCCCCACATCTTCTCTAGTATGGATTTTACTTAGATAACCTCTTCTTTGCTTTCTTCCCAACTTATCCCATCCCGTTATTCTGCAAAAAATTTCCTTACTTAACAGGCTATTAACTTCCTTACCGGTTATGATTTTCTTAAAATCCAAGTCCACTTTGTATGCACGAGCATCAAATGGATCGTTGAAATTCTTTGGCGGAGATAAATAGGTCGAACTATTTTTAATAGAATCAAGAGTGTATTGGTTCAGAGACCTATATTTGAAAAAAATATTCTCAGGATTTTCCTAGAAAAAAATGTTATTTTTCTTAATTTCCAGATCGCTTTCTAAGGAGCCATAAAAATTCTTCTTCTTGGATTTTTTTTTAGAAGACACTTCTTTGAGCCATTCATTTCTGAGATCGATAAGATTATTGTTCATCATCATTTTCTTAAAAATTTACTAATTATACTATTTTAACTTAAAAACACCCACTCCGTAATTTAAAACTAGATTGATTTAACCCATTAACTCAATTTAGTTTTAAAAATGAAAACAATAAGACAAACACACGGACACACAATTGCAGAAGCGACAAGAGTCGTAAAACTATACCATTCAGCAAAGCTACAATAAAACTGCGGGCAATATCTGCGGTTTCTCATTCCACGATAAATAAAGTTTCAGAAGTTTTCAATATTGCCAATACCACATTGAAATTTTGGATTAGAACATTTGAAAAATCAGGAATCGAAGGATTGGAAAGTAAAGTAAAGAATCCTAAAAAACCAAAACTTGACATAGCTCAGAAAGAGCAAATTAGAAGCTGGATTGAAAGTGATCCAAATGTTACAATGAAAAAGCTAAAGTCTATGATTAGGAAGAACTTTAATATTGAAATTAGCTTGGTAGGGATTTGGAAAAATGTTCAAAAGATGGATTTTGCTCATATTACAGCAAGATCAGTTCACTACAAACAAGATAAGGAAAAGCTAGAAGAGTTTAAAAAAACTCTAATCGCAATAAAAGCAAAAAATCCAAATAAACCGATTCTTTATTTTGATGAAAGTAGGTTTGGAATCAAAACCAAAACTGCTCTTGGTTGGTTTGTAAAAGGAAGCAGAACTCCTATAAAAGTAAAATTAGGATTTAAGAATTTTTATCTATATTCAAGCGTAGATCCTTCCAGCGGCAAGAGTTTCAGCCTTCTAATGCCAAATGTCGATACAGCCTGTATGAATGTTTTTTTAGAAGAATTGGCCGAAGAAATAAAAGAGGATTTTATTCTAATTATGGATGGTGCTGGTTGGCGTAAATCAAAGAACTTAATTGTTCCAAAGAATATTCAAATTTTTCTTTTGCCGCCTTATTGCCTAGAACTAAGTCCCGTTGAGATATTGTGGAAATTTATTAAAGACAATACGATTAAAATAAAGTCTTTGAAACATTAAAAAATCTTGAAGATGAGGTTTGTGAGTTTGTTAAAAATCTAACCGAGAAAGTTATTTTGGGAATTTGTAAGTAAATGGGTGT
>CAMCME010000038.1 GCA_945875925.1 Rickettsia typhi
AACCTTCCGCTGGTTTCGACTCCGCTCAACCGGCGGTTTGAGTGGTTTTGGAGTTATTTAATTTTGCTGACCAGTTCCATGAACTTCTTTTTATTCACTAAGTAGGTCGCCTTCAAATCCTCACCAATCAATCTCTGCGACTGAATCACCAAATCCTCTTTATTCTGATTTAGAAACTTCACATGCATCTCAAAGAAAATTCTCGCATCCCGAGAATCCATTGCTACCAACAACTCAGCTAATCCTCGCGAAGTTTGAAAATGCTGATAATCAATCGGATCATCCCAATTTCCGCCCCAAATATTGAAGCCATTTTGGTAAAATATTTTTTCTACATTCTCCGCCAAACCTGCTCTATTTGGCTTGTTTGGGCGACCTTCTAATCTATTGGCAAATTTAATTCCCGCTGCAGGAAGATATTGGGCAGTAGCGTTTTCATGATTGAAAATTACATAGGGATTTTGCACAGGATTGATGTCAATGGCCAGTCCGTAAGAATGAATCGAAACTCGATCGCGACCCGCAATTGCTCTTTGATTAAAGGCGCTGCTGTTATTGGCATTCATTGATAAATCATCGTCGCCCTTAAATTCGTTTAGCAAAGAAATGCGCTGAAGTGGAAATTTTTGATCGAATAATTTTTTAAAAATATTGATCACATTTTCCGCCGCCGCATCCAACACAATCATCTTTCCATCACGGTGAATTTTGCCATCAAAGTCGTAATAAGAAGTTTGCAAAAGCCTTAATCTGCTGGGGTCGCAAAGGTAAGGTTTTTTTAGAACATTAGTTTCAAGCATTTGCGAAATATCTTTTTCAGAAAGTTTTTGGATGGAAAAAATTTCTGAAGCGGCACTTTCTTGAGGCATAAAATTTACTAAAATTAATAGTGTGATTGCGTGACAGATGATTGAAAAAACAGAGTTATTTCTTTTAAACATTTTATCAAATTATTGGTAAAATTAAACAGCCTTCAAAGCCACTTTGCCAAATCTCACTTCCGCTTTATCTGCAAGTTCTAATTGTATCACCGCAATATTTACAAGTCTTGGTGGCACTCGCAATTCAGTAATTATGGCCTCAATTGAAATTGGCACAAAACTTAATTTTGTTAAAATTTCTTCACGAACTTTTTTAATATCATCATCACTTGGCATTTTTGGAATTGCTGCAATGAACTCTTCCTCTTCAGGCTCTTGCATCATTTGCGCTTCACCAAATCTAGCTTTCAAAGCGATTAATTCTTCTAAAATATCGTCAATATTTTCAGTTAATTTTGCACCTTGTTTGATCAAGCGGTTTGTGCCATGACATCTAGGATCGAAGGGTGAACCCGGAACTGAAAAAATTTCGCGGCCCTGTTCTCCTGCAAATCTAGCCGTGGTTAAACTTCCAGATCGAAGTCCCGCTTCCACAACAACCACGCCCAAAGAAAGACCTGAAATTATACGATTTCTTTGAATGAAATTTCCACCTTTTGGCGGCACACCGAAAGGAGATTCGGAAACTATCAAACCTTGTTTAGAAATTTTGTGATAAAGTTCAGTATTTTCAGCTGGATAAATATGATCAATACCACCAGCAATTACAGCAATTGTGCCGCTATTTAAAGAAGCTTCGTGCGCTGCAGCGTCAATTCCTTTGGCCATTCCAGAATTTACAATTAAAGAATTATCACCCAAATCTGCGGCAATTTTTCTTGCAAAAGCCCCGCCGTTAAACGAGGCATTTCTGGGGCCCACAACTGCAATTGCATGTTGGTTAAGAAATTCTGTTTTGCCTTTCACAGTTAAAATTGGCGCTGGATCTTCAATTTCTCTAAGCAATCTCGGATATTTTTCTTCGCAAAATAAAATTATTTCTGCGCCAATTTTTTTGGAATTTTCCAATTCTTTTTCAACTTCTTTTTCCGAACAAATTTTGATCTCGCGATTAAGTCCTCCTTTAATTGCTTGGTCAGAAATTTTTTCTAAAGCAGCGCTTGCCGATCCATAAATTTCAAGCAAGCGAAAGAAGGTGGCTTTGCCAACATTTTCACTGCGAGATAATCTGATCCATTGGATTTTTTCTGAAGACGAAATGGCGCTACGCGTATTATTTAGGTTCATGTTTTGTGGTGTGTTTGTTGTTTTATTATTTTCTAATTCTTGATGCGATAACCTCTTTTTATCATTTGGTAAATTATCGTGCCAAGAATCAAGTTGATGCTGATAATATAGATTGCTCCCGTCAGCAGATCGCCATCATTATGGCCCGTAAGACCATATCTGAAGCCATCAATCATATAAAAAAACGGATTAAAATGTGCAATATTTTTCCAAAATTCTGGCAAAGAATTTGTAGAATAAAATGTGCCCGACAAGAAAGTTAAAGGCGTGATAACATAGCTGGTCATGGCGGACATGTGATCAAAAGTTGAGCAAATTACGCCGCATAAAACGCCAAGCAAAGCTAAAAACATACAAGCAAAAACCATGTAAAAAAGTGCATGTCCAAAGCTGTAAAAAGACAAAGAAACAAAACAAGAAATTGCCGCAAAAGACACAATGCCAACAGCCACGCCGCGCAAAATTGCACCCACACCAAAAGCAAAAAGCAATTCGAAAGCACCCAAAGGTGGAATTAAATAATCAACAATATTGCCCATAACTTTGCCCATCACAAAAGATGAAGAACTATTTGCGAAAGCATTTTGCATCGCCGCCATCATTATTAAACCTGCCGACATAAAAGCCGCGAAAGGCACACCTTCAACAGTTTCAATGCGATGTCCAACAGATAGGGAAAAAACTGCAAGGAATAAAATAATATTCACCACGGGAGAAACTAAAGTTTGGTGATAAACTTTAAGAAAACGCCAAACTTCTTTTTTTAATAAAGTAAAAGCGCCGAACCAATTGATTGTAGATTTAAACATGTAAGTTGTTATTTCAGTTTTTTTGATTTATTTTTTTCAACTCTTAGAAGCCATTCCAATATAACTTTCCGAATCATGCTCAATTTAGAAAATCTGTTATCTGAATTCAATTCACAAATTTCTCTTATCCAAAATAAAGAGGCTTTAGAAGAAATTCGCCTGCAATTTTTAGGAAAAAAAGGGTCGGTGACTGAACTTTTTTCACAGTTAAAAAATGTGGCTGTGGAAGAAAAAAAATCTTTTGGCGCTTTGCTAAATAAAGTTCGCGATGAAGTTACTCAAAAAATTGAAGCTAAAAAAGAATATTTTGAAGATTTAGATTTAAACGAAAAATTAATTTCAGAAAAAATTGATATTTCTGAACCATTTAGAAAAGAGCCTCTTGGACTGATTCATCCAATCAGCAAAGTTACACAAGAAATTCGTGAAATTTTTGCCACCCTTGGTTTTGAATTTGAAGAAGGTCCAGAAATTGAAGATGACTTTCATAATTTCACCGCACTAAACATGCCGAAAGACCATCCAGCGCGCCAAATGCAAGATACTTTCTATTTACAAAATTCTGAACTTTTGCTGCGCACTCACACTTCAAATACCCAAATTAGAAAAATGTTAAACTCAAAACCACCGTTGAAAATTGCGGCTTTGGGCCGAGTTTTCCGTCGCGATTCTGATCAAACTCACACCCCAATGTTTCATCAAGTTGAAGGATTTATTGTTGATGAAAATGTTAATATGGGAAATTTGAAATGGGTTTTAGAGCAATTCTTACAAGCTTTTTTCGAAGTTAAAAATTTAGAGTTGCGTTTCCGTCCAAGCTTCTTTCCTTTTACCGAACCTTCGGCAGAAGTTGATATTGGATATTCTGCAAATGACGGAAAAATTAAAATTGGTAATTTTAATCCCCCAAGTTCTGCTACGAAAGAACTAGCCCCAAAAGGGAATGAAAAATTTATGGAAATTTTGGGCTGCGGCATGATTCATCCAAATGTTTTAAGAAATTGCGGAATTGACCCAGAAAAATATCAAGGATTTGCATTTGGAATAGGTGTAGAGCGCCTTGCCATGCTTAAATATGGTATTAATGATTTGAGAATGTTCTTCGAAAATGATGTGAGATTTTTGCAACATTATGGCTTTAAGGCTGCAGAATTTTAGAATTTTTTACTCGCCGCTACTCTCTCGATGTCATTCCCGCGAAAGCGTAAATCCAGTGCGATTTTAAAGACAAGGTAAAACTCACTTCTGGATTCCCGCTTTCGCGGGAATGACACCAAGAAGAATGATGTGTAGAAAAAATAAAAGTTTTAATAATTAAAAACTGATTTCATGCAAAATATCGGCGAAACTATCATCACTCACAATATCCGCTATGACCTTGAAATCATTGCTGATTTGGTGAAAGAAAAATCAAAAGTTTTGGATATCGGTTGTGGCAATGGCGAACTTTTAGAATTTTTGAAAAAGACTAAAAGCGTTGATGCTCGCGGTTTAGAAATTTCTCAAAAACAAGTAAGCAACGCCCTTTCCAAAGGACTTTCGGTGATTCAAGGAGACGCTGAAAAAGATTTAACTTATTATCCAAATCGCAATTTTGATTATGCAATTTTAAGCCAAACCATTCAGGCCACACATAATCCCAAAGAAATTTTGGAAGAAATGTTGCGCATTGCGCAGTATGCGGTGATTTCTTTACCAAATTTTGCTCACATAAAAAACCGCCTATTCCTTTTATTTAAAGGCACGATGCCCATAAGCAAAACTATTCCTTTTGAATGGTACGAAACTCCAAATATTCATTTTTGTTCGATTGAAGATTTTGAAAAACTTTGCAAAAAACTTAATTTTTCGATTAAGAGAAAAGCCTTTCTAACCAATAAACATCGCTTGATGGGATTTTTTGGAAATAAAATTATGGCCAATTTATTTGCAGAATATGGCATCTTTTTAATCACCAAGAACGATCTGGCGCCAACGCTTCAGGAAGAAATTATTTTTGATAAATCTTCTTTTAAAAAAAATGCCGAAGTGAGTTTAGCTCTTTCTCAATCTACTATTAATAAAGGATAAGTAGTATGAAGAATTTATGGTCGGTTATATTAGCTCTTACTTTGCTTTGTTCTTGCTCGGGTGGCCCTAAATATCCAAAAGGCAAAACTTCCAGAAGTTATCATGTTAAAAAATCTAAACCTAAAACAGCTAAAAAACAGGTAATGGATAGAAAGATAAATCCTGATGATCTAGATGCGATTGATGGTGGCACAATAGATAATGACGGACAATATATTGGATATTTCAAAATCGGAAATCCTTATGATATTGAAGGTTTGGAATATGTGCCGCAAGATTATGAAGATTTTGAAGAAACTGGAACTGCTTCTTGGTATGGCGACCAATTTAACGGTAAAAAAACTGCCAATGGTGAATATTACAATATGCATAGCATGACGGCGGCGCATCCAACTTTGCCCCTGCCATCTTTGGTAAGAGTTACAAATTTGCGTAACGGCAAAAGTGTGATTGCCCGAGTTAATGATCGCGGACCATTTTCTAAAAACAGAGTAATTGATGTGTCTGAAAAGGCGGCGATTGCCTTAGATTTCAAGAATAAAGGCACTACGGAGGTTAAAGTTGAATTCTTAAAAACCGAAACCGACAAATTATTAGAAAAACTTAAAATTAAAAACTGATGTCTAATTATAAAAATAAAAATACCGATTTCACCAATCTGCAAATGGAAACCAAACTAGTTAGAGGCGGCTCGATTCGCTCTAATTTTGGTGAAACTTCGGAAGCGATTTTTCTAAATTCTGGCTTCGCTTATAATTCTGCCGAAATCGCTGAAAGCCGCTTTAATGGCGAAGATCCGGGCTATGTTTATTCGCGTTATTTAAACCCAAGTTTAAAAATGCTGGAAGATAAATTGGCAATTCTTGAAGGTGCTGAAGCTGCTTGTGTGATGGCTTCTGGCATGGCGGCAGTTTTTGCAGCAATCATGTGTCAGTTAAAAACTGGAGATCATTTTATCGCTTCTAAAGTTTTATTCGGATCTTGCTATCACATCGCCACCAAAATTTTACCAAATTATGGAATTGAAGTTTCCTTGATTGATGGAACCAGCCAAAATGAATGGCGCAATGCTTTTAAGAAAAATACCAAAGTAGTTTTTATTGAAACTCCAGCCAATCCAAATCTAGAAATTCTCGACATCAAATTTATCTCTGACCTTTGCAAAGAAAATGGCGCGAAGTTGATTATCGATAATATTTTCGCTTCAGCTTATTGCCAAGAATCACTAAAATTTGGCGCTGATATTATTGTCTATTCAACCACTAAACATATGGACGGCCAAGGCCGAACTTTAGGCGGATGCGTTCTTGGAACTCAAGAATTTATTAAAGATATTCTACTTCCTTTCCATCGCCACACTGGCCCAGCGCTTAGTCCTTTCAATGCTTGGGTAATTCTAAAATCTTTGGAAACTTATTCTCTAAGAATGGAGCGCCATTGTTTTAACGCGCAAAAAATTGCTGAATTTTTAGAAAATCATCCAAAAGTTAAACGCGTTTTATATCCAACTTTGAAGTCTCATCCACAACATGAAATCGCTAAAAGACAGATGAATAATGGGGGCGCGATGATTGCTTTTGAAACTCTTGGCGAGAAAAAAGATACTTTCGCTTTCATGAATAAATTGCAGCTGGTGGATATTTCTAACAATTTGGGCGATTCAAAATCTTTGATCACTCATCCTGCCACCACAACTCATTCAAATATTGCCAGAGAAGATCAAGAAAAAATCGGCATCACTCAAGCCATGTGTCGCCTTTCTGTTGGCCTTGAACATGCTGATGATTTGATTAATGATTTGAAGCAAGCTTTAGAGAATTAGTAGAAAAATTTTGATTTTGAAATTCAGACAGCTTAACTGATGTCTTTCTAATAAAGCGATTGCTTCCGCTTCATATAACTTAAATTATAATACAATGCCAAGTTTCGATATAGTTTCAAAAGTTGACACCCAAGAAATTGATAATGCAGTTAATTCTGTACTTCGCGAGCTTACTAATCGTTACGATTTCAAAGGCGCGAAATTTTCAATCGAGCTGCAACTTAAAGAAAATAAAATTCTGATTGCTGCCGAAGATGAATATAAAATTGGCCAAATTGGCGATTCTTTAAAAGTGTTTTGCGTGAAGCGCGGCATTGATCCGAAAGCTTTAGATTTTCAAAAAGAAGAAAAAGCTGGCGGCAACACAATCAGACAAGAAGTGAAACTGAGAAATGGTATTGAGCAAGAAGTTGCAAAGAAGATTACCAGACAAATCAAAGAAACTAAAATGAAAGCTCAAGCTTCAATTAGAGGTGACGAAGTTAGAGTTGAGGCCAAAAAACGAGATGATTTGCAAGAAGCGATCGCCTTGTTAAAATCAAGCACCTTTGAGGTTCCACTACAATTCATTAATTTTAGAGATTAATTCATGGCATCAAATTTTAGGTTTAAAACAGCACAATCGGGCAGAGAATCTAGCAGACTTTTAAAATATGCCAAAAATGCTGGTAAATTTTTTGCTACAATTTCAGGAATTTTGCCAGCTATGGCTCTTACTTCTGCTGTGGGTTGGGGATTTTTATATTGCGTGAATCAAGTTGAAGCTTACGCCATAAAATTACCCGACGGTTTTAAAAAATATATTTATAAACCAGCTTGGGATTTTTTAGATAAATCTGCTCAAAATTGTTTTTTCAAATCTATGGAATGGATGTGCGATCCTTTCTTGGATACTGCTGAAGATTTTTTAAATGAAGCAAGTAATTGTACGGAATCAGTTGGTTATGGAAATTCTGCTGAAAAAAACACATTGTCCGAAAATGAAAAGTTGATCAAAGATAAAGGAGCTGGTGCGGTTGCTCCTATAGTCAAAAAAGCCTCTAGATTTTCGCCTAAAATAGTAAATGGAAAAGAACGCGAAACAGCTCGTCAAGCTAGAAATTCACCTTTCTCCCAATCGGTAAGAGATTCAGAACTTGCAAAAAAAGATTATGATCATACTCGTTAGAATCAAGTCTAACCGCCACCAATGAAGTGAACAATCTCCACACGACTTCCTTCATCCAACATCACGCTTAAAAATTGGTCAGGATTTACAATTTCTAAATCCTTCTCCACAGCAATTTTTTTCACATCAAGTTCGAGTTCCGCAATCAAATCGGCCACACTCATTTTGCGAGGCAAAAATCTCTCTTCGCCATTTAAGATAATTTTTATTTGCGTCATATAATGAAATTATGAATTAAGAATTAGAAATTAAGAATTAGACTTTATCTAATAAATTTTCCAAAAAACAAAGTTTAAAAAAATTCTTCAACTTACCCAATCTCTTGAAAATATATAGTCGCTACATTTTTTATAAAGTCTTGCAAGGCTTTGCAGCTTGTATCTCCATCTTCATTTCTTTGATTTGGTTTAGCCGCGCTATTTCTTTTGTAAAATATGTTACTGAAAATGGCGTTGAACTGAGCCAATTTTTTTATCTCTTCGTTTTGATATTGCCTTGGCTGCTTTTATTCATAATTCCCATTTCATTATTTGCGGCAATTTTATTGGTTTATAATCGCTTAATTGCCACCAATGAAATTACAATTTTAAAAAATTCCGGCCTAACAAAATTTACCATCGGCCGCCCCGTTGCTTCTTTGGCAATAATCTCCGCTTTTTTTTGCGTTTTGATTTCACTTTATCTAATGCCTTACGCCAATAAAAAATTGCGCGTTTCGAGAGTCGATTTTCACAATAATTATACAAATTTAGCCATTGATCCACAAACTTTTACCACGCTAAAAAACCTCACAATTTACACAAAAAATCGTAACGAAAATAATCAGCTTTTTGGCATTTTATTACATGATCAAAGATCTCCAGAATATTCTGTGACCATCACCGCCAGAACTGGAAATATTGTTACCGAAGATAATTCGGCACTACTTTACATGGAAAATGGCACGGTGCAAAAATATAATTACGCCGATCAGAAAACTGAGATTTTAAATTTCGATAATTATGTCTTTAATTTAACCGATAATAAAGCTCACGAAGAGCGTATGAGATGGAAATCGAAAGAGAGATTTCTGGATGAATTAATTAATCCCGAAGAAGATACAAAAGAAGATGATCTAGCTAGATATAAAACCGAACTTCATCAGAGATTTACTTATCCTTTATTGCCAATTGTCTTCTCCATCATTGCCTTGTCTTGTATTTTAAAAGGCGGGTTTAGTAGAAGAGGCAATATCTCAAACATTGTTACAGCCATTTTCTTGGCAACATTATTTTTGGTTATAACTATCGCAACTTACGACTTAATTGAATCTTCACCCAAATTTATTCCAGTTTTATATATCAATTTCGTTGTATTTTCTCTATCTGGGTTGTGGGTTTTAAACAGTAATTATCGCAAAAAAAGATGAGAATTTTTAAAAGAATAAATACCTATATCGCAGCTCATTTTCTGATTAAATTTTTGCAAATTGTTCTAGCTTTTTCTTTGCTGATTTTTTTCGTAAATTTGATCGATGTGATTGAAAAAGTTAGAGGATCTAATGTTCCATTGGTCGCAACTGCTTTGCTGGCCTTCTTAAAAATTCCTGATTTTTTAAATGATGTTGTACCTTCTTTAGTTCTGATATCGGCAATAATCACATTTTTTCTACTATCTTCCAGAAGCGAAATAACCATAGCGCGTGCCAGCGGATTTTCTATTTGGCAAGTCTTACAACCAATAGCTTTCTGCGCTTTTTTTCTTGGAATTTTTTGGGTCACAATTTTCGGTCCAGCCTCAGTTCACATGGCCAAGAAATTTAATTCTTTGGAAGGAAAATATGTAAAAAATGATATGCGTGAAGTGATTGAACTAGAAAGCGGAATTTGGCTTAAACAAAATAACATCGAATATCCAAATGAGGAAATCATAATTCAAGCCAAAAAAGTCTATAAAGAATCTTTAGAATTAGACGAAGTGACCGTGTGGTTTTTTAATGAGAATAATCAATTTTATCAAAAAATTGATGCCGAAGAAATGTTCTTAGATGATGGATATTGGCTGATGCAGAATGTCACCGTTAATAATTTCTACACCTTAAATAAAAAACTTACCAGCTATACAGTGCCGACCGATTTAAAGGCTGACTTTGTCATGCAAAAAATTGTTAATAATTTTCAGAATGTAAAATTATTTTCAGTTTTTGAATTGCCTTATTTGATTGCCGACTTGCGCTCTGCTGGCTTTTCCTCCACTAAATTTAAAGTATATTTTCAATCACTTCTCTGCAAACCGATTTTATTTTTAGCGATGATTTTTATCGCTTGTTATTTCGGGATTAATCACAACAGAAATCGCACCGCAATCTTAATGATTTTTCTTGGAATTTCTTTTGGTTTAGTTCTCTACATAACTTCCACAATCATCACAGCTCTTGGCTCTTCAGGCCTAATTCCAATTTTTGCTTCCACTTGGGTTATCGCCGTTATTTGTTTAGCGATTGGAGTTTTATTGATTTATCGAAAGGAGAAATTTTAATCAGAAATTTCTTGTAATTCTTCTTTAAAAAAATATCGTCGCCGTCAGTTCCAAGTTTGATATTCCGCCTACATAAAATTAAATTACCTACATATGAAAAATAAAATCATCATAGCGCTCGCGGCCCTTTCACTTTCTCTTACTTTTGCTTGCGCTAAAAAAGACGCTAAACCAGAAGTTAAAAATAATAATCTTTCAAATTTACCAACTTGGGTTTTAGATCCAAATGTTGCTGACGGCGTTGCTGCTGTTGGTATTGCCAGCCCATCAAAAGGTGGCATTAAATTCCAAATTCCAGCTGCTGAACTTGATGCTAAAGCTAATATCGCTTCAACTATTCAATCAGAAATTAGCCGCGTTACTAAGAACTCTCTTAGATCTGCTAATGTGAATAATGCTGATGATGTTGAAGAATTCTTCGCTCAAGCCAGCAAAGAAGTTGTAAAAAATTTACCACTTTCTGGCGTTAAAAGAATCAACATTTTCCAAGCTAATGACGGAACTCTTTATGTTCACATGGTATTGAAAAATGAAGATTACAGCAAGTTCTTACAAAACAGCGAAAATTCAATGAGTGCTCGTTTGAAAAAATCAAATTTGGGTCGTGAAAATATCAATAAATCTGAGCAAGCTAACAAAGCGATCTTTGATGAATTAGAAAAAGAAAGAGATACTAAATCGACAATTGCAGCACCAACAGCTCCAGTTAAAGCTGAGTAAAAACAAGAACTGGTGGCCCACGCGGGCCACCGGTTATGATATATTCAAAAAATAAATTTATGAAAAGTTTAATAGTTATTTTATCAGTTTTTTTATCAACTTCTTGCGAATCTCTTGCTCAAAAAGAAGCTAATAAATCCGCTAAACACTCTTCCGCTTCCGACCGTATTAATTCTACCAATAGCAACAGTGACAGTCTTCTTAAAGAACTTGATGAATAGATTTTTCTTAGTCTTTTTAGCACTAACAATCTCACTCACCACATCATGCAGCGGCAATAAAAAAGCAGGTTCAGAACTTCCTTCTTGGTATCTTTCTCCCAAACAAAATAGCGCCGAAAATCTTTACGGAGTTGCCGAAGGCTATACTCTAGAAGAAGCCACAAAATCAGCTTTGGTCGACGCGGCATCGCGTTTAATGGTTAGCATTTCATCTGAATCAACTTTGCTTCGCGAAGAAAACAAAACCGATGCGAATGAAGAAAGCAGACAGCAAATTAAACAAAATATTGAGAAGATCGATTTCACTAATTTTAAAGTTAGTAGAAGTGAAAAAATGGGCCAAAAGATTTATGTTGAAGCAGAAATTAAACGCTCTCCATTCATTTCTGATCAAAAAGAAAAAGTTGGTTTTTTAGAAAGAAAAATTACTGATTTAGATAAAAATTTAGCTGCCAGCAATCCAATTCAAAAACGCGCTTCTTTGTTAAAAATGCTCGATTTTTCTAATCAAGCAATCCTTTCCACCCGCATTTTGAATGGCGCTGGCGAAAATATAAATTTGAAAGAAAAATTAGCGCGCCAAGCTAATTTTGAAAATCAGCTAAATTCGCTTAATGATAAAATTGAATTTTTCTTCGAAATAAATTCGCCAAAAGAAATTTCTCAAATCATTCGAAATGCTTTAAATAAAGAAAAAATCGCCATTGCTAAAACTCGCAATTCTAGCTCAAACCAAATCGTAATTGCCATAAAATCTAGCTCACGAAATAATAAAATTTACGAAGCTTATATGACAAAATTGCAGATTGATTTTGAAAATATTTCTAACGCCAAAACTATTGCTAGCAGCTCAGTGGAAGTTAGTGGAAGTTCATCAATTGGAGAAAAAGAATCTTACGCAGCGGCGGTAAAATCTTTCGAAGAAAAAGTTTCTCAAGATGGAATTTTAAAAGTTATAGGCATTACCAACTAAACTCCCAAAACACATGAAAATTAAATATTTAGCATTGCTATTGATTGCCGCTTCTTGCGCGCCGACAATTAAAAATTTTGAAGAATATCAAAAACAATTTTTGTCAAAAACTGCTTTTATGCCAAGCAAAGAAAATCTTGAAGGCAAAGCACCAAAAATTGCAGTTTTTGCTTTAGATGAAAATGAAAACCAAGTGGCCACTCAAGCAGGGCTTGGAAATTCTGCGGCGAATAATGTAGAAAATATTTTAAGCAAAAATCGTCTTGGAGAAATTGTTGATCGCAAATCTGTCGGCAAATTACAAAAAGAAATTGCTTTAGCAGAAATGAATAAAACTGGATCTTACAAAGGCCCAATTGTGGCTGATTATGCAATTTCTGGCTCAATCTCTAATGCAGGATTCACTAGCAAATATTCTAGCGGTTCAATGTATGTAAATCCAAAAACTGGTCAGCTAGTTTCAATTCCACCAAAATATACTTACTCTTCTGATGTTGCGGGAAATATCAAAATTTACGAACTGCCTTCACTTACAGTTGCTGAATCTATCGAATTTTCTGGCAAAAAAACCCGCACTGAAAATGTACAACAAGATGGCGGTTTAGCTTTAGGAAGCTTGCAAATTGGTGGCAAAAAAGTTGATGGCGCCAATCGTGATGACAGCCTTGTAAGAAAGGCTGGCGAAGATGGAATTCAAGATATTGAAGTCGATATTAAAAATTTCTTAGCCAAAAAAGGTTATATTTTGGAGAAGCGCGTTTTTGAAAATAAAACCATTTTCAAAATCACCTTAGGATCTCTTGATGGCATAAAGCATGGCGATAAATTTGAAATTACTGGCCAATATGAAAATGAAAATCCAATTACCAATGTTATGGAAATTGAAAAAAGAATTATCGCAACAGGGGTGGTTACTGACAAGATCGACCCAAAAACCTGCTGGGTAGTTTTGGATGATGTTAAAAAAGTTGACTCTGTGAGACTGGGTGACGCGGTTAAAATGAAATATAAAAAGAGCAGCTTCGCTAAAGTGACTAAGATTGCTACTTCAATGCTAGAACAATAATTTGAGCAATACTTTATGAATTTTAAATCTGGCATTCGAGACCTTGCCGACCTTTACGATTATTTCATTTTTGATATTTGGGGAGTGATTCACGACGGCAGTTCTGCTTATATGGGGGTTGTTGAAGCAATTACCTTCTTGCGCTCTAAAAATAAAAAAATCTGCTTCCTTTCAAATGCGCCGCGCCGCGCAACTAAAGTTGCCGCAGTTTTAAAAGGTTATGGAATCACTCCTGATCTTTATGATTTTATTTTAACTTCAGGCGAAGCTGCTTATTTAGATTTAGAAAAAAATCAAAAAAACGGCTTTAAAAATTTCGGTCAAAATTACCTTTATATTGGCCCTGATAAAGACCTCGATTTGCTTGATGGCCTTGATTATAAAATTGTTAAAAATGCTTCTGAAGCCGATTTTGCGCTCACTACTGGCTTTGACGGCGATTACTCAACTTTAGAAGAAAAATTGCCGCAAATTATAGACGCAAAAAAATTCAATTTGCCTTTAATTTGCGTAAATCCTGACTTAATAGTGATCAAACAAAATGGCCTTGAACTACTTTGTGCTGGGGTTTTAGCGGAAGAATATAAAAAGATGTCAGGCCAAGTTTTCTATTATGGCAAGCCTTATGAAACAGTTTATAAAATGGTTTGCGAAATTTTTAATAACCTAGATAATTCCAAAATGCTGGCCATCGGAGATGCCCTTGAAACAGACATTAAAGGAGCAACAAATTTTGGCATCGATTCTGTCTTAATTACCGGTGGAATTCTCTCTAATATTCTTGGCGTGAAATATGGTCAAGTTGCCGATAAAATGAAGCTAGAAGCGGTCTGTAAAAAATATCAGCTTTCTCCAAAATTCGTTATTCCTAGTTTATAATTAAAAAAATCTTTAAGAAAAATTTATGAAATATTATTCCAGAAAAAGAAAATTGAAAAAAATCTTCTTCATCGCCACATTCTGTGCAGCAGCTGTTTTGGGCCTTTCAACTTACTTAATTTCTAAACCTTCAGCTAATGGCGTAGTGGTTGCCAAAATCAATAATCAGAAAATTCTTAAATCAGAAGTTGAAAGAAAATTACATGATATTTTCGATGGACAAAATCAAAGCATCACTACGCCAGCGATAGAAGATCTGCCTAAAGAGGTTTTCGAAATTTTGGTGAAAGAGGTTTATATCGAAAGAGAAGTTATCAAAGAAGCTTCTAAATCAAAAGCCGTTAAAAGAAAAGAAACTGAAGATAGAATTACTGATGCCAAAAATAAAATCATTCGCCAAGTTTATCTTGAACAGCTAATCAAAGACAATGTTACTGACGAAAAAGTTAACGAAAAATATTTAGAATTGACCAAAGAACTTGATGGCAAAAAAGAATATTTAGTTTCTCACATCGTGGTAAAAAGCGAAGCTGAAGCTGAAAATCTTTTCAAAATTTTGAAAGCAAGCCGCGCTCAAGGTGCTAAATTCGCTGAATTAGCTAAAAAATATTCAATCGATAAAGACAGCGCCGCCAATGGTGGCAGCCTTGATTATATTCTTGAAGATAACATGATTAAAGAAATTGCTGATGTAATTTCTAACTTACAAAATAATGAAATTTCTAAACCTGTTCAAACTAAATTCGGCTGGCATTTAATTAGAGTTGCTGATGTTAGACCTGCACAAGTTCTGCCTTTCGAAACAGTAAAAGACAGCATTAGAGAGCAATTAACTCACGACTTAACCAGTGATTTGAATTCAAAAATCACTAATAATGCTAAGATCGAAATCATGATTAAATTAACTCCGAAAGCAGAAACTTCTGAAGAGAAATCTGCTGAAACAGCTGCGGATGTCGATGAGAAAGTGACTGAAGTTAAAACTACAGAAGAAAAATCTGATCAAACAAAAACTCAAGCTGATGCAAAGAAAAAACACCATAACTCAAAACAGAAAGACTAGTAATAAACCCTACTCTTCCTCGAACTACGCCAGCCAGAATCCTAATCGGATCTGGCTTTACGGCAAACATCCAGCCTTTAGCGCTTTACAAAAAAAGCGCCGCAAAATTTTTCAAATCTTAGTTACTAAAAATACCTCTGTTGAATTAGATAAAATTTTGCTGGAACAAAATTTACTAAATTTAAAAAGCTTAGTGAAATTGGTTGATAGCTCACAAATTGAATTGCTGGTTGGTGCAAATCAGCCACATCAAGGCATTGCGATGGAATGTTCAAGATTGCCAATCAAAAATCAAAATGATCTTTTGACTGAACTAGAAAAATTAGAAAAAAATAAACTTCCAACTTTGCTTTTGCTTGATCAGCTTTCTGATCCACAAAACATTGGTGCAATTATTCGCAGCGCCATTAGCTTTGGTGTGAAAAAAGTAATTTTTTGCGAACATAGCGCACCAAAAGAAAGCGCCACAATGGCTAAATCTTCCGCTGGAACTATTGAAATGGCCGACTTAATTGTGGTGACCAATTTCAGTAATTTAATCGAGAAACTTAAAAAGATCGGCTATTGGATTGTGGGTCTTGAAGGCACTTCTGAAACTTTTATCAGTGAAGTAAAAAATTACGAAACCGTTGCGCTAATTGTTGGTTCAGAGGGTGACGGAATTAGAACTTTAGTTAAAAAGAATTGTGATATTTTAGCCAAAATTGCAATTGATAAGGATGTGGAAAGTTTGAACGCTTCAGCTGCCACTTCAATTGCGCTTTATGAACTTTCTAGGAGATAGTGATGAGATATAAAAATATCGCAGTAATCGCTGCTAAGAAAAATGAAGAAGCTATAAAAATAAAAGATGCTTTGGTGAAAGAATTTTCTTTTAAAGATATCACGCCAAATCACAAAGAAATTGCCGATGTTGATTTAGTTATCGCCATTGGCGGCGACGGTTTGATGCTGCATTTACTGCATGAATACGAAAATAAATCTGTCACACTTTACGGCATAAATTGCGGAACTGTTGGCTTTTTGATGAATTCTTTTAACAAAGAAAATTTCTTAAAAGCCTTAGAAGCAGCTGAAGAATCAATACTTTATCCACTTCGTATGGTTGTGGTAACTGCAGATGGCGAAAAACACAGCCATTTGGCAATCAATGAAGTAGCGCTTCTGCGCCAATCTAGCCAAGCAGCAAAAATTAAAATTAAAATTAACGGTAAAGAAAGAATTGAAACTTTAATTGCCGATGGCGTTTTAGTTTCAACTCCTGCTGGCAGCACCGCTTATAATCTTTCGGTGCGCGGCCCCATCATTCCTTTTGGATCACAAATAATTGCGCTTACCCCGATCAGCCCATTTCGTCCAAGAAATTGGCGCGGCGCGCTTTTGCCTTCAAATAGCAAAATTATTCTTGAGTTAATTGATTACGCATCGCGTCCAGTTAGCGCCACGGCAGATTCCATGGAAGTTAAAAATGTAAAAGAAGTTTCAATTTTTGAAGATCGCTCGCTGGGTTTTAAAGTTTTATTCGACCCGAATCATTCGATTGAAGAAAGAATTTTGCGGGAACAATTCATCAACTAAAAAAGGTTCTTGACTTGTAGCCTTAAGTAAAAATAATGCGCCCCCTCAACAGCTAGATCAGATATAAAAAATTTGGAAGCATCCAAGATGACCATCAATGATGCAGCCTAGACTGTGTTGGTCTTTCAAGACCTATACCAAACTAAAAATCTATTGATCGCATTAGCTTCATCTTTTTGGTAAAAATTAAAACTTAAAAAAACCAGCGGTATATTGATACAGCAAGTTTTTTTAAGTTTTAATTTTCCCTCAAAAATACTTTGCTACTGCGATCAATAG
>CAMCME010000039.1 GCA_945875925.1 Rickettsia typhi
TTTAAAATAAGGTCGAGAACAAATTCCAAATCTTGATTATTAGTGATGTAAAAATATTTGTTATTTGTCATTATTAGTTAGTTACTTTAACGCCGTTTGGAATTGATTTTTTGAAAAGAAAATTCTCAGGAATTGCGGCAATTTTATAAGCAAAAAGGGCCCTACACAAAGAGTCTTATAACCTCCAACCCCTTCCCTAAACAGCCCTTTGGTTTAATTTTACTACTTGGAGCTGCACTTTTATCTAATGTTTCAATATAAGATTTGCGATTTCCCACCCATGCAGATTCCAAAGCTTCGATGCTATCCACCTCGCTAACTTTAGCCTTAATTTCGCGCGCCATCTCTCTCGCCAATTCCTTGGCCAAAATCGCTTCTCCCTGCTTCAACAACTCTTCTTTTCTATATTCGGGATTTTTATATAACTTTCCCTTCTTCAACATTTCTGCCGATTTTTCTCTATTTATTTCCACATTTTTATCACGCGCCACTTGTTCTAAAAATCTAGCTTTCATCTTTGTCGCAATCTCTTCATTAGCCGCCATCATATCATAAACAGTGTTGAAAGATTGACCTTTTATCAGCGATCCTAGATCTTCTTCTTTTTCATTTTTTTTCAATTTAAAATCTTTGCAAAGCTTGTCTTTTATGGCTTGCGGTGTTTTTTCATTCACCAAAAATTTTGCCATTTTAATTGGAATATTTTTATCTTGGCGAATTTTTAAGGCTTCTTTTGCAAAATCTGCTGGCCCCTTAGTGCCACTTTTAACAGCTCCATCTGCAGTTTTTGCTTCCATCATTCCAGCATTTCTGTCTTTCTCAAATTTACTAACTATGTCATCAAATTTCTTCGCACTTTCCGTTCTTAGCTTGGTTACTTTTTCACGATGATCCATTTCGGTAGGAAGTCGCGCCGCAAAAACACCAGCTCCAAGAGCAACTCCTGTTAATGGAGAATCTATCACGGCACCTGCGACCATACCAAAACCTTGTTGAATCGGAGCCGATCCAACCACAGCGTCAGTAACCTGTATCAAGTCGCTTAATATCGGAGTGTGATTTAAAATTGCCTGCACAGCCACATCCATTTTCATCAAATGCATTAAATCGCTAAAAGGACCAAATTGACCCATCACTGTCAAAATTCCCTGAGTAATTCCACCACTTCCAACAATTGGTCCAAGAAAGCCAGCTATTGGCCCAATCAAACTTAAAGGTGCAAAAGGAGTAACCAACAAAAGAAGGCTCAACATACGCCATTTAAACATAATGTCTGCCGCGTCAACATTTGCCGCATTGCCTTTTTCCATGTCTTTTTCCCAGGCTTCACAATCCTTGTCAAATTGTTCTAATCTTTTTTTATCAGCTTCATTTAAACCTTCTCTCCACTTAGTCAGCAAAGCCTGCATCTCAGAGCCAAGAGCGTGATTAATGTCAAAATCTCCCCCCATAAGATCTTGGCATTCTTGCAACAAATCGGCAAAATTAGGCTTCTTCGGATCAAGCATGGCAACCTTCTTGGCCAATTTTTGATTCCTATCCAAAATCATTTTTTTGTATTCACTTGATTGTCGAGGATCTGAACTACTAAGAATTCCCTTAGTCAGAGTTCCCACCACATCAGTAAGAAGATTGGTGGTGCCGGCGGCAACGCGTTGAAACTTTTCAAAACTTGGCTGACTAATTCGTTTTTCACTTTCCGGAATATCAACACCGTCATCTAAAAAACTCGCCATTCTTCTGGAGTTCACATATAGATCTTTGGCCGTTTCTTTTTCCGCTTGAAAAACATGGGCTCTATAATTCGCAGATGGAGATGCTGTGTGAATTAAAGGCTCTTTGCGAATTTTATCAGCCTGCACGGATTCTTCAAATGACAAAGGCTCAACAAAACTTCCTTTTGAAAACTGTTTAGCTAATTCTGTGGCTTTTGGCTTTTTGCCTTGCTCAAAAGCCAGAATTTCCGCTTTAGCTCTAGTAGTATTAGTATGCTCTTCTACAGCTTTTTTGTGATGCAGTAAAATGTCCTCGCCCAGCTTTAAAAACTCATCGACACTTTTTCCACTAGCTCGCAACTCATCATAACGAGCTTTTAATTTTCCATTAATGTAAGGAGCTTGATCTGCCTCATCTTTTGCATATTGCTCTTCCACCATCTTGCAAATAGCCGCAAATTTTTTATCTTCCGCACTTTTTTCATCAAAGAATCTTTCTTCATCAAAACCTAAGTCAATACTATCTAAGTCAAGACCCTCAGTAGCATCGTAAGAGATTGGCGTTGCTTTTTCTTGCTCATCCATACGATCCGGCTCTTCTATAAATGTTACTCTATTTTTTTTAGCTTTCATGGGTAATTTATTTAGATCTTTATTTTTTAGATATTTGGCTGCGCAAAATTTTCATTCTAAGCACTTTTTCCAAAGTTCACTTTGTTTTTAAAAATTAATCTCCAAGACTTAAAAGTCGAGCCATACCAGCCCCAAAAAATATAAGCTCTCAATATTTAACTACAAAACTTTTAGTAATCTT
The DNA here is from genome assembly GCA_945875925.1 of Rickettsia typhi. GTDB lineage: Bacteria > Pseudomonadota > Alphaproteobacteria > Rickettsiales > UBA1997 > UBA2645. The sequence continues at coordinate 2,530 of CAMCME010000039.1, forward strand.
GACATTAGATAACTGCAAAACTAGATTTTTTTATCTTAAATTATTTCCAAACAAGGTCATTAACTAACTTAATAGGGGTTTCAATGCTTAAAAAATTATTTATCTTAGCTGCAATTCTTTCACTCGCCTCTTGCGGCGGTAAACAAAAACCATCAACCACAGAACAAGATAACTTCAAAATCGAAGATGAAGCTCTAAAAGATCCCGCAAAACAAGGTTCTTATCAAACTGTTGATAATGAACAACAAGCCAATGCTTTAAATGCCGAAACTCTAGCTGCAGAACAAGAAGTTGAAGTTCAAGATCGAGTATTTTTCGGTTATGACTCTTCAGAAATTTCTGACGAAGCTCAAAAAATTCTTGATGTTCAAGCCTCTTGGTTAAAAAGCGATTCTAATATCAAAGTCACTATTGAAGGACACTGCGACGAAAAAGGAACTAGAGAATATAACATCGCTCTTGGCGAAAAAAGAGCCAACGCCACTAAAAGATATTTAGTGAAACATGGCGTTGAATCTTCAAGAATCAAAGTTGTTTCTTACGGCAAAGAAAGGCCAGCTTACTTCGGAAGCGACGAAGCTGTTATTTCTAAAAACAGAAGATCGGTGACTGTAGTAAATTAGTTTTGTTACTTTGAGAGGCTTAAAAAAGCCTCTCATAAGCCACCATAAATAAACCACTCGCCTCTCCAAATAGGCCAGATAAGACAAATTGCTGACCCCCTTGAATAATTTATTATCATAATTAAGTCTTTATTTTCCCTCCACCCTTCGGCAAATAATTCAATTACATTTCAATGAATAGCTCTAAGAAAAACATAATCACTTGGTTGATAATTTTTGCCGTGGTGATGATTATTTCCAACATTCTTGGTGGCGCTGACATGACTGGAAATAAACTAGCCTTCAGTGACTTTATGAAAAAAGTCGACGCTTCTGAAGTAACTCATGTCGATATTAAAGGCCCTGATCTCGTCGGAAAATTAAAAGATGGCACCCAATTCTACACTTACCTACCTAACTACCCTAACCTAATTGAAAAACTGCAAGAAAAAGGCGTTGATATTGACGCTGTTCCTTTAGTCAGCAAATCTGAACGCATTATTGGCGGCATTTTAGGCTGGCTTCCTTTCATTTTCATGATTGGTCTATGGATTTTCTTTGCGAAAGGAATGGCTTCTAGCAGCAATCGCGCCATGGGTTTTGGCAAATCTCGCGCTAAATTATTGCAAGAAAATAAAACCAAAATCACTTTCGCTGATGTAGCTGGAATTGACGAAGCTAAACAAGAGCTTTCTGAAATTGTCGATTTCTTAAAAGACTCAAAAAAATATACTGAAGTTGGCGCTAGAATTCCTCGTGGTTGTTTGCTTATTGGCTCACCAGGCACTGGTAAAACATTACTAGCCCGCGCTATCGCTGGCGAAGCTGGCGTTCCATTCTTTTCAATTTCAGGTTCTGATTTCGTGGAAATGTTTGTGGGTGTTGGTGCAAGCCGCGTTCGCGACATGTTTGAACAAGCTAAAAAAAGCGCACCTTGTATCGTTTTCATCGATGAAATTGACGCCGTTGGCCGCCATAGAGGCAGTGGAGTTGGCGGTGGAAATGATGAGCGCGAACAAACTCTTAACCAATTGCTTGTTGAAATGGACGGCTTTTCTGAAAATGAAGGCGTGGTAATTATTGCCGCAACTAACCGTCCAGATGTTTTAGATCGTGCTTTACTTCGTCCTGGTCGTTTCGATCGTCAAGTCACAGTGCCTAATCCAGACATCATTAGCCGCGAACAAATTCTTAATGTTCACATCAAAAAAATTGCTGCCGCTGCCGATATTGATCTTAAAGCAATTGCTCGTGGAACTCCAGGATTTGCAGGTGCTGACCTTGCCAATTTGATCAATGAAGGCGCTTTAATGGCCGCTAGAAATAATCAAAAAATGGTTACCATGAAAAGCTTAGAAGAAGCTAAAGATAAAATCATGATGGGACCTGAAAGAAAAAGCATGGTGATGCAAAAAGAAGAAAAAGAACTTACAGCTTATCACGAAGCTGGACACGCAATCACCGCGATTAATTCTCCTCATTCTGACCCAATTCACAAAGCAACCATCATTCCTCGTGGCCGCGCTTTGGGCCTTGTGATGCGCTTGCCTGAAAGAGATCGCTTTTCAGTTACTCGCGCTAAACTTCATGATGATTTGGTTGTAGCAATGGGTGGACGCGCTGCTGAAGAAATGATTTTTGGTTATGATTTAGTTACCACTGGCGCTTCTTCTGACATCGCACAAGCCACCAGCATGGCTCGCAACATGATCACCAGCTGGGGTTTAAGTGATGCCATTGGCCCAATCGATTACAGCCAAGATGAAAGTGAAAGATATTATTCTGCTCGCAAAGAATATTCTGAAGAAACTAATAAATTGATCGACGCGGAAACTAGAAGAATCGTTGATGAAGCTTTGCAAAAAGCCAAAAAGATTCTTACTGAGAAAAAAGATGATCTTGAAAAATTAGCTCAATCTTTACTTGAATATGAAACTTTAAGTGGCGATGAAATTAAAGATTTACTAGCTGGCAAAGAAATCAGAAAAACATCTTCAACTGAAACTCAAAGCCGCGTAAGCAGCAGTTTTATTTCTAATATCGGCAGCACAGCTAGCTAAAAAATATGTTCATTAAACTCACCTCAACCGTAACCGTCGGTTGAGCGGAGTCGAAACCAACGGACGCTTCCTGCCTAAAACTAAACACCAAATATTTTTCATCACCACATGAAAAAATACCTAAAAAACTTCAGAAAAATAAAATTCAGCGCGCTATTTTTTTGCTATCTAATTTTCTCGACACCCTCCTTCTCCCAAAGCGCCAGCGAACAACAAAACATCATCAACCAACAAAACCAAATCATCCAAAATCAACAACAAACTGAACGCGAAAAAGAAAGGCAAAAAGAACTTAGCGAAGTTAAAAAAGAGCAGCAAAAAATTGAATTAGAAGAACAATTTGGCATCGAGAAAAATGATGGAAAAATAGTTCAAGATTTAAGAACCATCCAATGTTTCCGCATCAATAAAATCGAATTCTCCGAGAATAAAATTTTATCACGCTGGCAAGAAAATTCTCTCACCAAAAAATATCGTGGCCAATGCCTAACCATCGCTCAAATTTCTGAAATCGGCAAAGAAATAACTAATTATTTAGTTGAAGAAGGTTTTGTTACTTCACGCGTCGAAATACCTTCGCAAAGCTTGTTAGACGGAGTTTTAAAAATTAATGTCATCGAATCTTATTTAGAAAATATCATTTTTAACGAAGATAAATTTTTCGACAAAACCCAAAAATTCACGGCCTTTGGACCAACAGGTGATTTATCTGAAAATAATAAAATTCTTAATTTACACAAAATTGAACTCGGCGTTGATCAAATAAATCGCCTAGCTTCAAACAGCGCTTCCGTAAAATTAATCCCAGGAAATAGAGCCGATAGTTCGATTGTGGCAGTTGAAAATCATCCCCAAAGAACCAGCAGAATCAGCCTTTCTCACGATAATTACGGAAATAAAACCACAGGATCGAGACGCGAAACCACCTCTTTTTCTCAAGATAATTTAATACATTTAAATGACAGTTTTAACATCAGCCGCACCTCTAACGATTTAGATTCAAACCGCTACAAAGGCCGCAGCACATCTTTCAGCAACAGCTTTTCTGTTCCATTCAAACAACATCTTCTAACTTTAAATTATTCACGCAGCTCCTATTTTTTCATCACGGGTGATGATGATACGCCTTTTCGCATCTATGGCAAAACTCTTACAAAATCTGCCAGCTTAGACAGTATTTTAATCAAGAATAAAAAACTAAAAACCAGTTCAAATTTTTCTATAACCAGTCGCTATAACCAGAATTTTAATAATGACGAAAAGCAATATGTCTCAAGTCGCAAAGCTTCTTACGCAACATTAGCACTCGCTAACACATTTTTCCTAAATAATGCCAGCTTATATTTAAAACCAAGTTACAGCAAAGCTTTAAATATTTTAGATGCTCAAAAAGACCCAGCCAATATTGCAAGCAAAGGCGCCCACGGGGAATTTGATATTTTTAAATTTTACGGAAATTACAGCCAAAGATCACAAATTCCTTATTTCAAAACTCCATTTTCTTACAGCCTAACTTTCGATAGCCAGCTCGCCAAGCAAGAACTTTACGGCAATGATAAATTTTCAGTGGGTGGCGTTTATTCAGTGCGCGGCTTCAGAAATGGCTCTATCTCTGACGATTCTGGCTATAATATTAAAAACGAATTTAGTTTTAATTTGGGACAAACCATCTTGCCTCATGTCGATATGCAAAAGGCTTCACCATCTCTTGCTTATCTAAATCAAATCGCTCTAACACCTTTTTACGACTATGGCTTCGTAAGATCCAAAGGCAATCGAGAAAGCGGACGACTTTCTGGTGGAGGCATCAAAGCTTCCGTAAATTACAAAAGCGTCACGGCCTCTTTAACTTTTGCTCGCACCATTTCTAAATCGCAACTTCTTCTGCAACATAAAAGCGAAAACAGCGCCGTCTATTTCGACATCAACACCGAATTTGGCTTCTTCTAGCAGCTTTTTAAAACTCTTTGCAAAAGAGGATGGATCAAATTGGTTCAGCAATTTGAGACGGGTGATTTTTTTATCTTAATCCTCAATCATAAATCCCATAAAAACCCCAAATAAAAGTTGAATTTAAGCCTCTTGCTCTTAGATTTTTTAAAGAATTTTTTTTAAATAAATCCTCAACCAAAAGTCACTAAATACTATGCAATTTGAAGTAGCGAAGCCTGCCTTGTTAAAGGCCATTGCCAGCGTTAATGGCGCAGTTGAAAAGAAAAATACCATCCCAGTTTTACAAAATATCAAAATCGAAGTTACAGCCGAAAAAGTTAGCATGGCTGCAACTGACATGGATATTTTGGTTACCACTTCTTTCGAAGCTGACATTAAAAATGGCGGCACCACAACTGTTCCGGCCCAAATGTTTTTCGACATTGTGAGAAAAATTCCAGACCTTTCTAAGATAATGATTTCTCAAGAAAGCCCTACAATGATGCAGATCAAATCTGGTAAATCGAAATATAATTTGCCTTGTATCGACGCCAGCGAATTTCCAAATTTATCTGAAGGCGAACTTGGCGTGGAAGCAGAAGTTGACGCTGAAAAATTAGCTAAAATGATCGACAAAACTCGCTTCGCTATTTCAAGCGACGAAACTCGCTATTACCTAAATGGCTTGTTTTTACAATCGATCAAAAAAGATTCTGGATTTGAATTAAGATGCGTTGCTACAGATGGCCACAGACTTGCTCTAGCCTATTTAACAACTAATGATCTAAACAGCGAATTTGGTGTGATTTTACCAAAAAAATCAGTTGCCGAAATCAGAAGAATTATCGATGGATCTAAGAAAATTAAAATCTCCGTTTCTCGCGTAAAAATTAAAATTGTTACCGAACAAGCCACAATAGTTTCAAAATTAATCGATGGCGAATTTCCTGATTACGATAAAGTTTTACCAAAAAATAATGGCCAACTTGCCGTTATAAACAAAAAAACTTTCTTCGACTGCGTTGACCGCGTTTCTACAGTTGCAACCGACAAACACAGGTCTGTAAAATTGACTATCGAAAATGGTAAAATGAATTTACAAGTTAGCACCAATGACGGCAGCTTCGCTTACGAAGAATTAGATGTTACTTATTCTGGCGACAAAATCGAAACTGGCTTCAACTCTCGCTATTTGCTAGATGTGATCGGCCAAATTGATAAAGAAGAATTGCTAATGAAGTTTAAAGATGGCTTCTCTCCAGCTTTAGTAGAAGCTAAAGACATGCATTCTGTCTTTGTTATCATGCCAGTTAGAATTTAATTATCCTCCTTTAACCCCCCTACTTTGAGAGAAACTCAATTTAAAGCCCCTTCTTTTCAAGGAAGGGTGGGGATGGTTATTCCAAGACTTCGTTTGCAATCTTAAAAAATATTCTACAAAAGCCTCACAACTGGACAATAAAGTGATTCAAATCTCCAAGCTAGTCATCACAAATTTCCGCAATCTTCTTTCAAAAAAATTAGAATTTTCTTGTCCATTAATTCTGCTTGTTGGAGAAAATGGCGTTGGAAAAACTAATATCCTTGAAAGCCTGACTTTGCTTGGCCGCAATTCATCTTTGCGCGGTAATGATTTTGAAGAAATGCTTTGGGAAAACTCTCTTTCAAAAGAAAAAAAAACACAATTTGCAATTTACGTCGAACTTCTTGGACATGATTTAATTGAAAAACTAGGCACTTCTTTTGACCTACAAAAAAAGAAAAAAATTTTTCAAATTAATGAAGAAGTTTTAAGCAGCAAAAGACAAAGCGAATTACGCAATCAATTAATAAATTTTATCTGCCTGACTCCACAAATAGAATCGCTCTTTATCTTAGGCAAAAGCGATCGCCGTGATTATATGGATAAGATTGTTTCCGACATTGATTTTGAACATAATAGCCGCATCAATAACTATCAAAAATCGCTCAAAGAAAGATTGTTAATTTTACAAAAATCTCAGCATCAAAAATCTGGCGGACAAAATTATAAACAATGGCTTGATATCGTTGAAAACCAAATCGTCGAACTTGGAATGGCTATCGCATCTGCACGCATCGAAGCTATAGAATTTTTTAACAAGGCTATAAATTCTTTTGAATCAAATTTCCCAAAACCAAAATTGCAAGTAATCGGTGATATTGAGCAAGGCGTGATGAAACAAAGCGCCGTAGTTCTTGAAGATCTTTACAAAAAAAAGTTAGAAGAAAATCGCAGCGCCGATTTGGAAAACTTCAAAACCAATTTTGGTGTACATCGCAGCGATTTTGATGCGATATTTTCTGAAAAAAATATGCTCGCCACCAAGTCTTCTACGGGGGAACAAAAATCTATCATGATCTCGATTACCTTGGCACGCGCCAAGATCTCTGCGGTATATAAAAACCAACCGACAATTTTAATTTTTGACGAAGTAGTTTCTCATTTAGACGAGAAGAGAAAATTTGATTTATTCGAAGAAATTTCCGCCACAAATTTACAATCTTTTTTCAGCGCCACTCATAAAGATCTAATTCCAAGCAAATATGTAAGTAGTGATCTTCTACAAATTATCGAATTAAGCGCTTAAGAGAGTTTCTAAGACTAGATTGTAAGAAGATCTGTGACAAACAAGAGAATAGAAGCAATATATGCTATAGAGAGCAGCAAAGCGAAGAAGATGACGAATTCAAACCGTGCTATAGAAATCTTAACATCAAAAAACCTCACCGAGAAGATCATGAAGCTGCTTACGAAAAGCACTATGGAATAGATAAAAGCAAAAAATCCATTAGCAAAAAAATCTACTAAAAAGAACAAGCCATATAAAAAAATAATCGGAACCAAGAAATTAATCAGCGATGATAAAATCAAATCTCTTTTCATTGGTCCTCCAAATTTTAATTAAAATAAATAAGCCTAAGTCCAAATAATAAAAAACCTCGCCACTCTTGCAAGTGGCGAGGTTTTTTAAAAAATCTAACTTTCTCAATTAAGAGTTGGTGTCAACTTGGAAAGTAAGAGCGCATACTTTAGAAGTAGCAGAAGTTAAAATGTACGCAGCATTAGCATTAGTACTAGCAGTGTAGCAGCCAGTAGTAAAGTTGCTTGGGTTTAAGCCTCTAACTTTACCAGCGTTAGCAAATCCATCATCAATTTTAGTATCGATTGAAAGAGCATCTGGACCAGTTACAGCACCAAGAGAAGAGTTTGTGGCACCATTTACTAATGTTTTAGTAGCAGAAGCTGCAATAGTTGTTCCAGTTAAAACAACAACATTTTGGTTTGAAGGAGCATTTGCAGCACCTTCAGCGGTTGCACCAGCAGCAACAGTAGTAAGAGCGTAGTTATGAGCTCCACCTACGTTGTTACGATAATCAAAATGCCATCCAGCAAATTTGATTTTTGAAGATGGCATGTTAGTGCCATAAACTTGAGCAGCGGTTGAAGCAGCTGCAGTCAATGTTAATGTTGAGTCAATAGAGCCAGTTTTGATCAATTGATCCCAAGCCACAACACTTTCAGAGCTGTTTGCTGATGTATCAGTAGCATAATATTCGATTTTGTTATCGAAACCGTTGGTAGTTCCAGCGTACATAGAGCTAGAGACACCAGCGTAACTACCGGATCCTGGAACACCGCTATAATAGTCACCAGGTAAAGCGTTATATTGTGAGTAAAAACCGTTAACTGCAACAGCATAGCCCCTAGCTTCTCCCATAGCAGAACGAAGTTCTGAACTTCTAATTAAACTTGCACCGCCAGTAACACCAGCAATCAATAGACCGATGATGATCAGCACGATTGATAACTCGATAAGTGAGAAGGCTGATTTTTTTGAAGAAAAAGTTTTTTTCATATTTGTAAAACTAATTTATTTATTAAGGAAAAGCGAAAGCTAGAAATAACTAAAAGCTTTGAGGTGGTGGTAATTAAGTTAGGGGGTTTTTTATGTCAAATATTATTTTTTTTCTAAACAAATTTAACTTCAACTATCTCATAATTAAACACTCCGCCTGGAGTTTTTATTTCAACTTCATCTCCAGATTCTTTGCCAATTAAAAAACGCGCAACTGGTGATAGAGCTGATATCAAGCCTTCATCGATGTTAGCTTCAAAATCACTAACGATTTTATAAGTTACTTTTTTACCATTATCCAAATCTTCCAATTTCACAGTTGCTCCAAATTGAACTTTGCTGCCGCTGAGATTAGCAACATCAACTATTTCAGCTCTCACAAATTTATTCTCAAGATCGATAATTTGAGCTTCAATAAAACCCTGTTTATCTTTTGCAGAATGATATTCGGCATTTTCTTTCAGATCGCCGTGCTCACGCGCTGTAGCAATTGCATTGATAACTCTTGGTCTCTCAACATTTTTTAAATTATCGAGTTCAGATTTTAATCTCTGATAACCTTCTTTTGTAATTTGAAATCTTTCCATTTTTGTAATGAATTTTAATATTTATAATTTTCTGTTTTAAACGGCCCAAAGCTAGACAATCCTAGGTATTTAGCTTGCTTATCATTTAGCACAGTTAGTTTTACACCAAGTTTTTTTAGATGCAGAGTTGCAACTTTTTCATCTAATTCTTTTGGCAAAATATAAACTTTATTTTGATATTTTTTGTAATTTTCCCACAATTCAATTTGCGCCATAACTTGATTTGTAAAGCTTGCCGACATCACAAAAGAGCTGTGTCCCGTTGCACATCCAAGATTTAATAATCTGCCCTCAGCAAGTAAAATAATTCTTTTTCCATCTGGAAAAGTTATTTGATCAACTTGCGGTTTTATGTTCGTCCATTGCAAATTTCTTAAATACTCAACTTGGATTTCATTGTCAAAATGACCAATATTTCCAACGATTGCGCAATCCTTCATCGCACGCATATGTTCAATTGTGATGATATCAACATTACCAGTTGCAGTCACAAAAATATCAGCCTGACCAACTACATCTTCAATTGGTAAAATTTGATAACCAGCCATCGCAGCTTGCAAAGCGCATATCGGGTCAATTTCAGTAACAACAACTCTTGCGCCTTGTGATTTAAAGGCTTCAGCACAACCTTTTCCAACATTACCAAAGCCAGCAACCACAACCATTTTACCAGCAATCATAACATCCGTTGCGCGTTTTATTCCATCAATAACACTTTCTTTGCAGCCATATAAATTATCAAATTTCGACTTAGTAACAGCATCATTAACATTAATTGCTGGAACTTTTAATTTGCCTTCTCTTTCCATCTGATAAAGACGCGCCACACCAGTTGTAGTCTCTTCTGAAAGGCCTTTGATTTCTTTTAAAATTTCTGGATATTCTTCATGAACAATTTTAGTTAAATCACCACCATCATCCAAAATCATATTTGGCTTCCAGTCAGGTTTTCCAACGATAGTTTGTCTGATACACCAATCATATTCTTCTTCTGTTTCACCTTTCCAAGCAAAAACTGGAATACCAGCTGCAGCTATAGCAGCCGCGGCTTGATCAGATGTTGAAAAAATGTTACATGAACTCCACCTAACCTCTGCACCAAGGTGAGTCAAGGTTTCAATCAAAACTGCAGTTTCAATTGTCATATGTAAACAGCCTAAAATTCTAGCACCTTTGAGTGGCTTAGAAGCACCGAATTCTTGACGCAAAGACATTAACCCTGGCATTTCATTTTCAGCCAGAGTGATTTCTTTTCTACCCCAGTCGGCTAGGTTTATATCTTTAACTTTATAGTCAGAAAAATTCTTGGTCATGGAAGTAATAAAAAAAATTTAAAGAAGAAGATTTGTAAAAAACTTAAATTGTAAGCGGCGGATAAAACATCAACCAAATAAAAGGAACCATCAGGCAATATCCAAAATTGCTGCGCTTCTTTTTATTTGGAATATCAAATAATAATAAGATTGAAAAAATCATCATCACTGCGAAAAAATAAAATAAGAAAAGCTGCAATGGCAAACAAACGCTGGCGATCAAAATGAATTTTGTGTAATCAAAAGATTGAGTTTGGCTAGCAAATAATCCATCCATTTTTTTGTAAAAAATTTGATAAAAAATTACTGAAAAAATCACACCCACCGCCGCAGAAAAAACTGCATCAACAACATTCTGATCTTGCAAAACGCGGTTCGCCAAACCAATCATTAAAATAAAATTTAGAACTTGCTGTGGAAAAGATTTGTGAGTGAAGTCGGTTGCGAGAAGAATTACCAAGCCTGTAGAGATAAGAGCATAAATCATAAAATGCTCTGTGAAGCCAAATTTTAAATAACAAAATATAAATAAAATTGTGGTCGAAGCTTCAATAAATAAATGAGTACGAGGAATTTTTGTCTGACAGCTTTTGCATCTTCCCAAAGTAAAAAGCCAATTGATCAAGGGGATTAATTCGCGAGTTCTGATAACAGTATCGCATTGCGGACATCTTGATTTTGGTCCAAAATATCTACCGAAACAAGATTCTCCGAGAGGTAAACGATATGCAAATAATGTAGCGTAAGATCCAAATATCGCACCAAAGACGGCTGATAAAATTACTCCAAAAATATCCATTAATTTCTCCTTGAGGGTTTTTGTTTATTATCTAATTTTGGCTATTTAATTTTCGATCTAAATAAAGCTTCGCCAAGCTTTTGCGCATCTCTAGCATCTTAGAATAATTAAGATTTGTGAAATTAAAATTCACAAATCTTAATTAAATTATTTCGCTGATTTTTCTAAAAATAAAATTACATCTGCTCTGTCTTGCGGCTTTTTCAAACCAGCGAATCCCATCTTGGTTCCAGGGATATAATCTTTTGGCTTGGTAATAAACTGATTTACTGATTCAGCATCCCAAGATCCACCTTTCGCTTTCATAGCTTCAGAATATGCGAAAGTTGTTGAGGCTTTTTTTCTACCCACAACTCCAAATAAATTCGGACCAACTTTTGCTGCTTCACCTTTACCAAAACTATGACAAGTAGAGCATTTTTTAGAAATTTTCGCACCTCTATCAAAATCAGCAATCTTCATTAAAGATGCTAAGTCAACAGGCTTGACCTCTTTCTTTTCCACAACTTTACCGTCAACAGCAACTTCTATTTCGAAGCCTCTTTTAACAATGTTTTTTGGCTGATAAAGTAAGTCTGCAACAAGGACAGCAAAAATCGCTACTAAAAAAGCAGCAGCAAAAGCAGTTAAGGGAATTCTAAATTTTTCCATGTTTTTATTCGAACAAAGTTGAAACTGATTTTTCGTGAGAAATATTGCGGATAGCCTCTCCGATAAGGTTAGCAATATTTATAATTTTGATATTTTTAACTGCCAAAGTTCCAACATTTGGCTCAATTGAATTGGTAATAACTAAATTTTTCAATTGAGAATTGGCAATTTTTTCACTAGCTTTTCCTGATAAAACTCCATGAGTAATATAAGCAGAAACTGATTTTGCGCCCTTCTTAATCAAGGCATCAGCGGCGTTGCATAAAGTTCCACCAGAGTCGACCATATCATCGACTATAATGCAATTTCGACCATCAACCTCTCCAATAATATTCATCACTTCGCTTACCCCAGCGCGCGGACGACGCTTATCTACAATTGCCAATTCTGCACCAATTTTATTAGCTATGTCGCGTGCGCGCACCAGCCCACCAACATCTGGCGACACTACCACCAAATCTTCACTAGAAAAATTTTCTTTAATGTGACGAGAAAAAACTGGTGAAGCATAAAGATTATCTAAAGGAATATCAAAAAATCCTTGAATTTGTCCAGCGTGCAAATCCAGCGTCAATACACGATCTGCACCAGCTGAAGTAATTAAATTGGCAACTAATTTTGCTGAAATTGGCGTGCGTGGGGCAACTTTGCGATCTTGTCTAGCATAGCCAAAATAAGGAATAACAGCGGTTATTCTGCGAGCTGAAGCACGGCGCAGCGCATCAATTGTGATTAGTAATTCCATAATATTATCATTGGCTGGATAAGAAGTAGATTGCACCACAAAAATATCTTCCCCACGAACATTTTCTTTTATATCAACAAAAACTTCATGATCCGCAAATCTCTTCACTTCAGCTTGAATTAATTTTACGCCTAAATAATTGGCGATTTCTTGCGACAAAGTCGGATTGCTATTACAGGCTAGAAGCTTCATTTTATTAGATTTGGAAATTGACTTTTGATAATTTTTGATAAGTATTCTCGCTACTTCTTTGCATCAAAAACTTTTGCGCAAACTACTCTTACAACCTGAATTAATCAACAATTTTATCCTGAAAGAATATGGAAGATATTGAATCTTACGATGTAATAAAAATTTTACACATAGTTGCAGTTATGTCTTGGATGGCTGGGCTATTATATTTACCACGCATATTTGTTTATCACTCTCAAGTCGCAGCAGGATCTGACTCTGACAAACTTTTGCAAACTATGGAAAAAAGATTGCTAAAGTATATAATGACTCCAGCAATGATTTTGGTCTTTATATTAGGACTTACTTTGGCAAGTCAAATTGGTTTTGAGTTTGTTTGGCTGCATATAAAAATCACATTAGTTATATGCCTTGCTGGCTATCATGGATTTCTTTCAAAATGTCGTAAGAATTTTGAGAAAGGTAAGAATAAATATAGTCAAAAATTCTATCGCATCATTAATGAAGTACCGACTTTGTTGATGATCTTTATCGTAGCCTTAGTAATTTTAAAACCGTTTTAGTAAAACCATATTAATAATAAAAACTCTCTAACAAGAATACTTAGAGCAAATTTTCAAGATTCTTTCTGCAATTTGAAAATTTGATAAAAAATTTAAGAAGGATTAATCATTTTTGTATATTGTCCTGTAGATCCTTTAGGAACAATTCCTCTATTCTCCAATATGGTTATACATCGCAAAGATAAATCAAGCGACTTATAACATATGTGGGCAATAATAGCCAGATGCTTTAGCTGCTCATCAGTGATCATATCAGATTTTGTAAATCTATGACATATACTATATCAGCCTCAAGCATTTGATTTAATGGAATTCTGGGATCTCCATTAATTACCAATGGCGTATCGCACATCTCTTCAATGATGGAAAAAAATGCGGAATAAAACCCTGAATTCTTAATTCAATATCAATATCACCAAATATTGTCTGACCTTCGCACAAAGGTACAAAAGAAACTTCTGCTTGGATTAAAGCTGCCTTAGATAGCTTTGATTTACCATGGCGAAAAACATCCAACTCTCCACCCTGAATATCAATTTTTAAATAATCCAACTCTTCAATCTCACTTATTGAATCAAGCCTTCTAGTCAAAACCTGTTGTCGCGAAAGAACCCTGCCCCAATCTTCAAATGGTCTGAAAGTTTCTAAAATATTTTAATCAGGCTTATATAAACTAGTCATGCTTTCTGCAAAGCATATATTAAGAGCCTGTCGCAAATCTAACTTCCAAAAAAATTTAAACTAAAAAAATCTAACTCAGAACTTTTAGCAATTTCCTACTCAATTTTTTTGGAATTTTTTTGGAAGTTAGATTTGCGACAGGCTCATAAGGGACATCTCCATCAATTGGGACTGTCGCAAATCCACCAACCCAATCCATCTAAATTTCGTTAAGTTTTTCGATTATTTTTCTTGTTATTAAAAGCATTTGAAGCTAGTGTTATCTAGCGCTCTTGGCGCTTTCTATCTTTCTAAATAAGTAGTTTTTAACAAGAATCTAGCGCAAAACTTTATGTCATTCGAACCGAAACAAATGGAAATGATCTGTTTGGAAGATTTAGTTCCAACTAGCCACATTTACAGAAAATTCCAAACCTTGTGGAAGCTTGAACC
>CAMCME010000040.1 GCA_945875925.1 Rickettsia typhi
TTTGGTATTTATAATCCAAACTAACTTCATCTTTTTGGCTAAAAATTGCAAAAAGCCTCAAGTTGTATGAGTATACAACTTTCATTTTTTACAATTTTTATCTCAAAAATATTTTGTTAGTTCGGACTATAAATAGTTTATTTGGTATAGACTCCCGAGAGATCTCTTTTCGTTCGAGTAGTTAAAAACTATCCAAGCCTTTTCAAAATCTCTTCTCGCTCAATCAAATTAACTATAAATTTCAATTCTGGGCCATGTTCTTGACCAGTTAAAGCAAGGCGCAAAGGCATGAATAATTCTTTACCTTTACGAGCTGTTTTTTCTTTGATTTTTTCTAGCCAAATTGACCAGCAATTTATGTCGTAAGTATCTTGTGGTAAAAGAGAAGCGGCTTCTTGTAAAAATTCTTTGTCAGCATCTTTATTTGCATATCGGAACTCACCTTTGCAAATTTCCCACCATTCTTTCAACTCACTTAAAAAAGTGATATTTTGTTTTATGACTTCAAAAAACTTTTCGTCAATTTCTGAAAGACCAATTTCAGCAAGTCTTGGAGAAATTTCGGCGAAACTCATCATTTGCAAAAGCTTCTGATTAATGTGAGTTAGCTCGCCAATATCATAGCCTGTTGAAGATTTGCTGAAATTAGAGAAATCAAAATTATTAACCAATTCATCAAAATCTTTGTAAATTTTCATGGCTTGCGAACTGCCAATTTGCGACAAAAGATTGATGATTGAAAATGCTTCATAACCTTCCAAACGAAGAGATTTTACATCAAATCCACCTTCTCTTTTCGAGATTTTTCCTTCTGCAGCTTTCACTAAAGCAAGATGCGAAAAATGTGGAATTATGCCGCCCATTTCTGCCGCCAAAGCTTCAAAAATTTGAATTTGAATTGCAGTGTTGGTGATGTGATCTTCACCGCGAATAATGTCTGTGACGCCATATTCAATATCATCCACTACCGAACAAAAAGTGTAAGTTGGCACATTATTGTCGCGCACTAAAACTGGATCAGAAAAATGGCGTCCCTCGTAAGTAATTTTGCCTTTAATTTTATCTTCCCAAGACACCGTTTTTTCTTCTAATAAAAAGCGATAATGTGGCGTTAATCCTGAATCACGGAAATTTTGTTTTTGCTCTTGCGTTAAATTTAAAGCAGCGCGATTATAGATTGGAGTAAGGCCCGAAGCGACTTGAGATTTGCGCTGTAAATTTAATTCTTCAGCAGATTCATAACATTCATAAAGGCGGCCCGATTTTATCAAAGCATTTTTCGCCGCTTCATATTCAACTAAACGATCAGATTGTTTGATTAATTTATCATATTTCAAACCCAGCCAAGCCATATCAGTCAAAATCATATCGCGATATTCGTCGCGTACTCTTTCCACATCAGTGTCGTCTAAACGCAAGAAAAATTGTCCACCAGTTTTCTTCGCATAAAGAAAATTAATGATAGCAGCGCGAATATTTCCAACATGCAGGAAACCAGTTGGGGAAGGAGCGAAACGACAGATTGTAGTCATGTTTAGATTTTAGTTTTAGGAGGAGTTTTAGAGAATTCTTTTATGTAATATTCTTCAAGAGCAATTTTTCCATAAGATGAATCTAAGCTAGCAAGAGCAGTACTGCCGCATCTAGCGCAAGATCCTCGGCCGGTGCGTCGCCAAATTGAATAAATTATACCTGGAATAACGAATGTCCATAAAATGGTTGAGACAATAAAATTGCCGCGCAACTTGCCATAACCTTGTGGAACGCCCAAATGGCGGCAATCTTTGCAGACGAATTCTCTAGACATAGTTAAGATTTTTTACCGTGAAAAACACGAGTTTTACAAATAAGATCGTGAAGCGCCGTTTTTTCTTTGGTAAAAACTAACATTACAAAACCAAGTCCAAGAGTCATGGAAGTTAATATTGATGATGCGGCGCGCGCGCAAGATCTTTGAACAGTTAACTGCGAACCATCAGGATTTCCCACATAAATTCCCAGCAATTTTTTGCCAATTGTGGCCTGACCTTTTCTAGAAAGAAAATAAGTGATATAAACAACGCTTAATCCCCAACCAATATAATCGATAAATTTATTTTGCGATGAAGCAGCGATTTCAGAATAGTGAAAAGAAGACTGATCAATTTTTATCATTTGGTAATCAGAAGGACCAACTAAATAAACCAGCAAAAGAAAAATTGGTGCTAGAAATGCCAGGTCCAAAATGCCTGCAAATAAACGAACCCAAAAGCCTGCATAGTTAAAATTTTCTTCCGCCATATGGTTATTCCCAAAATTTATTTGTTATTGGATAGCGGCGATCTTTGTCGAAAGACATTTCTGAAACTTTCGGACCCAAACAAGATTGACGGCGCTTATATTCACTAGCATAAAAAAGTTTAGAAACTTTTTTTACCATATTTTCTTCAAAACCATTTTTGATTATTTCTACAACTGATTTTTGCTCTTCAATTAAAGCGAATAAAATTTTGTCTAAAATTTCATATTCAGGAAGCGAATCGCTGTCTTTTTGATTTAAACGAAGCTCGGCGCTTGGCGCTTTGGTGATGATATTTTGTGGAATTGGATTTTCTTTTTTATCCCAAAAAATTTCAGAGATATTTTCATTTCGCCATTTTGCCAAAGCAAAAACTTCAGTTTTATATAAATCTTTAAGCGGATTAAAAGCGCCGCACATGTCGCCGTAAAGGGTTGCGTAACCGCAAGCCAGCTCTGATTTATTGCCAGTAGAAAGCAAAAGTGCGCCCGAATTATTCGAAAGCGCCATTAAAATATTGCCGCGGATTCGTGATTGTAGATTTTCCAGAGCAAGGCCCACCAATTCTCCTTGCGATTTTTCAAGAGTTTTTGACAAAACTTCAAAACTTTCTTCAATCGAAATAATCTCCAAATTAAGTCCTAAATTTTTTGCACATTCTTTAGCATCAATCATCGAGCTTTCAGAATTATATCGGCTTGGCAGCGCATAAATATTTACATTTTCACTTACCAGCGCGTCAACGGCCATAGTTGCAACCAGCGCCGAATCAATGCCGCCCGACATTCCGAGCAAAACTTTTTTAAATCCGTTTTTCAAAATATAATCGCGCAGGCACAAAACACAGGCATTGTAATGATTTTCTAGGTTTGAACTTGTCTGTGGCTTCTGGCTTAAAATCGCTTCAACATCGCCACCTTTTTCAATTTCAATAATTGCAGAATCTTCTGCAAAATTTTTCATCTTAATTGCAAGATTTCCTTCCTTATCCATCACAAATGAAGAGCCGTCGAACACCACAGAGTCTTGGCCACCAACTTGATTCACATAAACCAAAGGCTTGCTTAAAGTGGCAGTGAATTTCTTAGCAATTTTTTGACGATTTGCTTGTTTATTGGAGTTGTATGGCGATGAATTTATCGAGATCATCGCATCTAAAATTTGTTCACTCAGCATGAATAAATTTCGGCTATCCCATAAATCTTCACAAATCAAAATTGCTAAAGTCAGACCACGAAATTCTACAAAAGATAAAGCCATTTCTGGTTCGAAATATCTCTTTTCATCAAAGACTCCATAATTTGCCAAGGCCTTCTTATTACAAACTCTAGTAACTTTTCCTTTTTCGATAAAAATTGCAGAATTGCTGATAACTTCTTTTTTAGCGCGGTTGAGAGAAATGGTTGGCGCGCCCAGCAAAATAGAGCAATTTGAGTCTTTTGTGGCCTCCATAATTTCAACTATTTTTTCTTCTGCGGCCGCCACAAAATATTTTTTTTGCCATAAATCACCAGCATCATAACCAGAAAGAGCCATCTCGCAAAACACCACCAGATCGCAATTCGCAGCTTCGGCTTTTTTAAATTCAGCCAGAATTTTTTGGCAATTTCCGTCTAAATCGCCAACGCAATTATTTATTTGAGATAAGTAAATTTTAATTTGTGCTGTCATATTGTATTGTGGCCTCTGCTAGAGCTATTTGAGCTTTGTAAAAATTTTTAATTATATCGCGAACATTTTGCGCACCTTGAGTTGTATTAACTTTGGCACGAAATTCTGAAGAACTTTTAAGACCGCCGCTATACCAACCAATATGCTTGCGCGCCAGTGGAATAGCTACCATTTCGCCATAATGATCTATCATTTCTTCAAAATGATTTAGCACAATTTTTTGCTGCTGCTCAATTGACGGCGCCAAATCTGCAACTTCACCTTTTAATTCTTGGCTAATTTGATTAATCAACCAAGGCCTGCCATAACAAGCTCTACCAATCATCACGCCGTCAGCTTTTGAAAGTTCTAAAGCTTTTTTGGCGTCTTCTGCAGATTTAATATCGCCATTCGCAATTACGGGAATTTTTACCGCCGTTTTTACCGCGTTAATCATTTCCCAATTGGCGTTGCCATTATACATTTGGCATCTGGTGCGGCCGTGAATAGTTAACAATTGAATGCCTACATCTTCAGCTTTTTTGGCAAGGCTTGGTGCATTTAAATTTTCATAATTCCAACCCAAACGAGTTTTCATAGTTACTGGAATTTTTACCGCCTTCACCACCGCCTCCATAATGCGCGTGGCCAAATCTTCATCTTTCATCAAAGCGCTTCCAGCAAAGCCATTTACCACTTTTTTAACAGGGCAGCCAAAATTGATGTCGATAATGTCGGCTCCTAAATCTTCATTAAGTTTGGCAGCTTCAGCCATAACTTCTGGATCACAGCCCGCAAGCTGCACTGACATTGGATATTGCGCATCTTCTTTCTGACATTTTTTCAGAGAATCACGCGTTTGCATAATCATAGCGCGCGACGCAATCATTTCAGAAATTACGAGGGAAGCGCCAAAGCTTTTTACCAATCTACGAAATGGCAAGTCAGTAACGCCTGACATTGGCGCTAGAAGTACATTATCTTGAAGAGTGATATTGCCGATTTTTATCATTAGAATTTAAAGCCCATAATTATTGCCAGACCGAATAAAGCGAACAAAGCACAAGTAAAAATTCTGATCCATTTTAGCGGAATTTTTTTGGTTAGCTCTTCGCCAAAAAATACTGCTAAACCATCTGCGGCTAGCATTCCCAAAGTTGTTCCAATTGTTACTGCTAAAAGCGAAGCAAATTTTGCACCAAGCGCAATTGTTGCAAGCTGAGTTTTATCTCCCATTTCGGCTAAGAAAAAAGTTACTGTGGTGGTTAAAAAAGCACCGTAAGGATAACTGCCATTTAGCTCTTCATCTTTGTCAGGAATTAAAATCCAAGCAGCAAATCCGAAAAAAGTTAAAGCCAAAATCCATTTTAAATATTCAGGGTCAATATGAGCTGAAAGCCAGCCGCCACAAGACGCCGCCAAAGCATGATTGAAAATTGTCGCAACCAAAATGCCCGCCATTATCGCCCAAGGTTTATGAAATTTTGCCGCTAAAACCAAGGCTAATAACTGCGTTTTATCGCCCATTTCACTGGCGAAAACTAATAAAAAAGACTGAAAAATTATATCCAAAACATCCCCAAAATGGTGCCCTCGGCATGACTCGAACATGCGCACATGGTTTAGGAAACCAATGCTCTATCCCCTGAGCTACGAGGGCGAAATTAATTAAAAAACAACACACTGTCATCTCGAACGCAAGTGAGAGATCTCATGAAGCTTTATCGGACAAACTCATGAGATCTCTCACTTGCGTTCGAGATGACAGAGTGGTTTTAGCCAATACAGCTATATTCAAAGCCCGCATCTCTAACTTTCTTTGCATCTAGAATATTGCGCAAATCAAGAATTTTTCTCGATTTGGTAAGCTGTTTTATTTTCTCCAAATCAAGCTCTGCGTAAACTTTCCATTCAGTTGCAATCACAATCAAATCTACATCTTTCACCAATTCATAAATATCAGTAGAAAATTTCACATTGGTAAATCCTTCTAATTCTACTTTCGAATTTTCAATGGCTTCAGGGTCGGTTGCAAAAATATTCGCACCTTTTTTCGCCAATTCTTTCACAATCACAATCGCTGGGCTGTAACGAATATCATCAGTATTTGCCTTGAAAGCCAAACCCAAAATTGCAATTTTTTTATCCTTAATTTCGCCATTCAAAATAGCTGAAATTTTATCAGCCATTTTAATTTTGCGCTTTTGGTTAGAAGTAATTACCGAATCGATTAACGACAAACTAACCGCATTTTCTTTGGCTATATTTGAAATCGCCATGATGTCTTTTGGAAAGCAAGATCCACCAAATCCAGGACCGGGATTTAAAAATTTTTCACCAATTCTAGAATCTAAACCAATTGCGTAAGAAAGATTTTTTACATCACCATTCACCGCTTCACACAAATCTGCCATCTCATTTATGAAGCCAATTTTAGTAGCCAAAAATGCGTTTGAAGCATATTTAATCAGCTCGGCTGTAGTGATGTCACAATAAACAATTTTTGTGTTAGAAAATTTTTGATAAATTTCTGCCATAATTTTCTGAGCTTTTTCATCTTCAGCACCCACCACAATTCTATCAGGATTCATAAAATCATCAATCGCCGCACCTTCTCTTAAAAACTCAGGATTAGAAGCCACCGAAAATTCTAACTTCGGATTAATTTCTGAAATAATTGCTTTGATTTTTTGACCAGTTCCCACTGGCACAGTCGATTTAGTAATCACTAATTTATAATCTTGCGACTTCTGCGCGATATCTTTGACAACCCCAAAAACATAAGTCATGTCAGCACTGCCATCTTCACCTTGTGGCGTTCCAACGGCAATAAAAACAGCTTGAGATTCTTTCAAAGCTTCTTCCAGATTTACAGTGAAAGAAATTCTTTTTTCTGCAACCACCTCTGCCAAAAGTTCTTTCAAACCCGGTTCGAAAATTGGAATAATTCCTTGTTGCAGTTTATCAATCTTACTCTGGTCTTTATCTACACAAATCACGCTATGGCCAATTTTAGCGAAGCAAATGCCAGAAACTAAACCAACATAGCCACTTCCGATAACGGTAATTTTCATAAATTTTAATTAATTAAATATACTTGGGAGATCCTTTGTTTATTGATCTAAAACCGTTTTGAAATATTGAATAGTTTTTTCTAATCCTTGATCGAGATTAATTTTTGGCGCAAAATGAATTAGCTTTTGGGCCTTTGTTATCACAGGTTTGCGCTGCATAGGATCGTTTTGTGGCAAAGGTGAGAAGACAATTTGTGATTTAGAATTTGTTAATTTTAAAACTTTTTCTGCCAATTCTAAAATCGTAAATTCACCCGGATTTCCTAGGTTCACTGGCCCAAAATCTGGATGCTGCAAATCCATAAAAGCAATAATTCCATCAACCAAATCATCAGCGTAACAGAAAGATCTAGTTTGATCTCCTTTACCATAAATCGTAATATTTTCGCCTCTTAAAGCTTGCACAATGAAGTTTGAAACCACACGGCCATCATTCACCGACATGCGTGGGCCGTAGGTGTTGAATATGCGGATAACTTTTATTTCCACGCCATATTGTTTGTGATAATCGAAAAACAAAGTTTCAGCAACGCGTTTTCCTTCGTCATAACAAGAGCGAGCGCCCATGGTATTAACATTTCCCCAATATTCTTCTGTTTGCGGATGAACTAAAGGATCTCCATAAACTTCCGAAGTAGAAGCTTGAATAATTTTTGCTTTCACATTGCGCGCTAATTCTAGCATGTTAATTGCACCCATCACACAAGTTTTTACAGTATGAACTGGATTATGTTGATAATGCACGGGAGAGGCTGGGCAAGCGAAGTTGTAAATTTCATCCACCTGTAAATGAATTGGCTGCGTAACATCGTGACGAATCGCCTCAAATCTTGGATTTGCTAAAAGATGTTCGATATTTTTTTTGCTGCCTGAAAAATAATTGTCTAAAGCAATAACTTCATTGCCTGCAGCTAGAAGTCTTTCGCATAAAAAAGAGCCAAGAAAGCCCGCTCCACCAGTTACAAGAATGCGTTTCATAAATTACAAAAAGATTAAATCGGAATATAAATTAAAACTCGAAGCCCGCCAAATGGGCTGTCAGCCAATCTGATTCTACCACCATGAGAAGTTATTGCATCTGTAGCAATTGCCAAACCAAGTCCAGAGCCGCCAGAGGCGATTTTTTTATCGAGGTTACGCGAATTGTCAATGCGATAAAATGGCTTGAGGACATTATTTCTCTCACTTTCAGGAATACCTGGGCCATCATCATCAATCATAATCATCAAATTATTTTTATTTTCTGAAATTGATAAGACCACTTTGGTTCCATAATTAAAGGCATTATCAATTAAATTCATCAAAGCCCGTCTTAGAGCCAGCTTCTTAACAGACACTTCTAAATCATCCTTAAGATTAATTGAAAAGCCAATTTTTTTGTCCATTTTTGCATAATAATCGACAATCTTTTCTTGCAGAAATTCCTTAATTTTTACCAAACGACTTTTTTCTTTTTCATCACCGCGCACAAAGTCCAAATATTCATCCACCAATTTTTCCATATCCAAAACATCTTCTTTCAACTCAGTAATTTCCTGCGAGCGCGTCATCATTTCCAATTGCAATTTCATACGCGTCAAAGGCGTTCTTAAATCGTGAGAAACGGCAGAAAGCATTTCGGTTCTTTGTGAAATTTGCCGCATCACTCTTTCTTTCATTTTTATAAAAGAAATTGCAACTGAACGAATCTCTGTAGATCCGCTTGGTCTAAAGTCTGGCACATCTTGGCCGCGACCAAATTTTTCAGCCGCAAAACTTAAATATCTAATCGATTTTATTTGGTTTTTTAAGAAGACAATTGAAATGCCCGAAGTGACAAAAGCCGTCAGCAACATCCATAAGGTGAAGACATGGGCGCTAGAACTAGTGATTCTTTTTATCGGAACTTCAAAAGAAATTATGCCATGACGAGTTGGAACTTTTACAATGATGGAATCATCATTTTCAGGGTTTTCAAAAATCTCGTAAGGCTTTAATCCGTAGCCTTCAAGCTCAGATTTAAAACGGTTGTAAGGATCAATTAAAGGAAAAAGATTTATATAATCATAAAACCAAGCAGCACTCCACCGACTATCAGCAATTTTAGATTTTTTCTTAACTCTTCTTTTCTCTTCAAAGGAAAATTTAATATCAATATTTTGTGAAAAATCTTCTAACAGATTGGCGTAATATGGCTTATTTATTGATTTTTTTACGAAAGCCATTTCCGATACAACGCTACGAGCCATATGCTTGCTCACCACATCAATATGAGTGTAATAAAAAACATAAATAGAAACGATCTGAACTATCAAAGCGGGAATTGCAATGATCAGCAAAAATCTGCCATATAGCGATCTAGGAATAAATCTTTTAAACCGCATTAATAATTAAAATTGTTATTTTGAAAAAAATTTTTAGTCTGTAATTATCTCGTAAGAGATAATTACGGGGACCCCACAATGTGGGGCGCGACTCGTGTCGCGTAAAAAACCAATGTATCACATCTCTTAAGCAGCAAAATCAAAAATCAACTCGAGTAATGACAAGTAAAATTTCCAGCAAGATTTCAGCGCAAAATATCAATTTATTTTATAGTCAAAAACAAGCTTTATTTGACATTAATCTAGATTTCGAAGAACGCGGAGTCACGGCTTTAATCGGCCCTTCAGGATGTGGTAAATCTTCATTTTTACGCTGCATAAATCGTATGAATGATACAATTTCTGGATGCAGAATTGAAGGCGAAATTAAAATCGATGATTCGAATATTTATCACAATAATTTAGACTTAGTTTTACTTCGCGCCAAAGTTGGAATGGTTTTTCAAAAACCAAATCCATTTCCGAAATCAATCTATGAAAATGTAGCTTACGGCCCAAGAATCCACGGCCTTTTTAACAGCAAAAAAGAATTAGATGATATTGTTGAACAAAGTTTAATCAAGGCAGGTTTATGGAAGGAAGTTAGTGATCGTTTGAATGATCAAGCTTCAGGACTTTCGGGCGGACAACAACAAAGACTTTGCATCGCGCGCACCATTGCCATTGAACCAGAAATTATTTTAATGGATGAACCTTGTTCTGCCCTTGACCCAATTGCCACCGCAAAAATTGAAGAATTGATTGATGAATTAAAAGATAATTTCACCATCATCATCGTTACACATTCCATGCAGCAAGCAGCGCGCGTTTCCAGAAAAACTGCTTTCTTCAATATGGGAAAAATTGTGGAATATGACACAACCGACAAAATCTTCACCAATCCAACAATCCAACAAACTCAAGATTATATCACCGGAAGATTCGGTTAATTCACCTTAAGGAAAAACTAAATGTTTGGATTTTCTCTAGCAGAATTATTGATGGTTGCCCTTGTAGCCTTGCTTCTAATCAAGCCTCAAGACTTGCCTGAAATTGCTCATTTTTTGGGCAAAATCTTTTTTCGCAGCAAAAAATATTTCAACGAATTGAAACAACAATTTGAAGAAGTGAAAAAAGATTTAGATTTTCAGGAAATTAAAAATGAAATTAATCGCGGCATTGCTGAAGAAAAATCTAAATTAGAAGAACTGGATGAAACCATCATTGTTGATATTTACGGCAATGAACATCGGGTTCCCAATGTTGAAAATTTCAGAACCGATTTAAGCAAAGAAGAAATAGAAGAAGAAATAAAAAAACTTAATGAAGAAAATTTGAATTCCTCAAAATCAGTCTAAATCGAAAATCAAACCTACGGAAATATATCTCGAAGTGTTATTCACGGTCACTCTTTTGGTCTGATCTTGATATTTTCTTTGTTCAATTGTGTGGTTAAAAGACAAAGAAATTTTACTAGTGATTTTATATTTCAAACTAGTTCGCAAATCATCATCCATACTTTCATAATCTAAAAAAAGATAACCTCTTTGAGTGAAAGTTAGATCTTTAGTCAGCTTCAAATTCAAACGGATGGACGGCATTACGAAAATTTTTGAGCCAGAATTTTTAATGTCCAAATAGCCCACACTAGTATCAAACTCAATCTTATCATCCCAAAAAACTCGCCCCAAACCCGCAGCACTTCTTAAGTCATAATAATAAGTCGATAGATCGTCGTAATTAGCTCTATTGTATAAAACCCCGTAATTATTGGTATCAAACAGCATAAATTTATTTGAAACCATGCCGTCATATTGCTCAGACTTTTTAACCAAATAAGTTTTGCCAGCTGTAGTTCCTAAATTTCCATAAGAGGTTTCTTGAAAAAAATTCACCTCATGCATTTGCTTATTGCTGCGATAATAATAGCGCGAATCTAAATTATATTCTTTGGAATTTTGGTCTGAAGCATAGCTTCCCGAAAGCAGAAAAGACTGAGTTGGCTTGGTTAATCTAGAAAATGTTTTGGATTTGGCAGAGGCAATTCTTTCGCGATCAGATTCACTGTCTATAGCGGCGAAAGAGGAAATTGGGTCAAGAAAGAATAGGAATAAAAACCAGTAGAAAGATCTGCAAAAAGAATGGTGATTCATTTTGGGGTTTGATTGTGGGTAAATCCAAACAGCTCGAAAAAATCAGCCAAATTTGGCTGATTTTACAAATTATGGCTGAGGAGTTTGAACGGAATTTGAATTTTGATTTTCTGTATCAGGAGCGAAATTAGCACCTTCAGCCGGAGCTTCAGGATTACTTTCCATTCTGGCTTGCGAATCAATCATATCAGTTTTGTTGGCTTCGTTAGTAAGGTCGGGAAGATCAATCTCTTCTTCTTTAATTTCAAACAACCAGCCAGCATGTCTCTTCACAGAGTCTGAACATTTAACTCCTAAGAAGAAAGTAAATATCAATAAGACTATAACTACGATAGCTTCAATTGCTTTTGTCATATTTTAAATTTGTTGTTAAACTTAGGGCTAAAGCTTGTTTAGCACTGCATTGGTAGATCTTTAGAACATCCTTGGGAAGGCCCGAAAAATAAATTGCCGCTTAAGTAAATGCAATCGATTTATTGACTTATAAAAGCATTAAAATTGGATTTTCAATATATTTGCGTAAAGCTTTTAAGAACTCCGCTCCTACCGCCCCATCAACAGATCTATGATCAGAAGATAAAGTTACATTCATCATATTGGAAATTTTAATCACGCCATGTTCAACGATAGGTTTTTCAACACCTCTTGCAACCGCTAAAATACAGCTTTGCGGAGGATTTACTATGGCAGAAAAATTATCAATCCCAAACATTCCTAAATTAGAAATACTGAAAGAACCACCTTGGAATTCTTCTGGTTGTAGTTTTCCTTCTTTAGCTTTTCTCACTAATTGTTTCACTTCCGCAGAAATTGCTGGAATGGTTTTTTGATCAGCATTTTTCACAATCGGTGTAATCAAGCCGCCATCAATTGCCACAGCAACTGAAATATCGACATTGTTATAAATTAAAATCGCCTCGTCAGTCCAAGAGCTATTAGCTTCTGGAACTTTATTTAAAGACATCGCAACAGCTTTAATGATCATATCATTTACTGAAACTTTGTAAGACGGCGTTCCTTTTTCATCATGGTCAGCGGCGCTGTTGATTGTGGTTCTAACTTCAAGTAACTTATCAATATTAAGCTCGCAAGAAAGATAGAAATGCGGCACAGTTTGTTTTGACTCTAACAATCTTTTCGCAATAACCTTTCTGATATTGCCATTTTTTACAGATCTAAATTCTTGAGAATTTCTTCTAACCACACCAACTCTTGAACCGCCAGATTTTAAATATTCCAATACATCATCTTTGATAATTCTGCCATGAGGGCCAGTGCCTGATAAAGCAAGCAAGCTAACATTATTTTCTTTAGCAATTCTTTTAGCCAATGGGCTAGCTTTAGAACCTTGAGACGAATCTTGGAAAAAAGCTGGAGCTGAAGTTTGAATTGACGCAGAAACTGCAACCGCTTTTTCTTCTTTTGGCGCTTCAGATTTTACAGGAGCTGCCGCCACTGAGACAGCAGATTTTGAGCTATAACTTTCTAAAACTTTTTTATCTTCACCCTCTTCTAAAATAAGTGCGATACAGCTATTCACCGCCACATTTTCAGTTCCTGCAGCAATTAAAATTTTTCCTAAAACACCTTCATCAACCGCTTCCACTTCCATGGTTGCTTTATCGGTTTCAATTTCCGCGATCACTTCGCCTGACTTAATTTTGTCACCTTCTTTTTTTAACCATTTAGCAAGATTGCCTTCTTTCATAGTTGGAGAAAGAGCTGGCATGAGAATTTCGATAGGCATGTTTGAATATATAAATTGGTACGGAATTAAAGTGTTGGCGCAGGTTATTTTTTGATCTAGAAAAGTAAATTATTTTCTAGTGTCAAATGCATCTCTGACGCCTTCGCCGATAAAAACTAGTAAAGTTAAAATTATAGTAATTGAGATGAACCCAGTCAAACCAAGCCAATAAGCATTAATATTATTTTTACCTTGAGCAAGCAATTCTCCCAAGGATGGCGAACCGATTGGCATTCCAAGTCCTAGAAAATCAAGCGAAGTCAAGGTTATGATCGAGGCGCTGAGCAAAAAAGGAATATTAGAAATAATTATTGGCGCGGCATTTGGTAAAATATGATGAAAAATTATGCGACTATTTGAGGCCCCTAGAGCCTTACTAGCTCTAACAAAATCAAAATTTCTTAAACGCAAAAATTCGGCTCGAACATAAGACACTAAAGACATCCAACTAAATAACAACATCAGCAATAAAAGCGCGCTAAAACTGGGCTCAATGATCGAAGATAAAATTATCAGCAAAAATAACACGGGCATGCTTGACCAAATTTCGATAAATCTCTGCAAAATTAAATCGGTCAACCCGCCAAAATAGCCTTGAATTGCGCCCATAAAAATTCCCACAGCAGCGCTGAAAAAAGTTAAAACCAAACCAAAAATTAATGAGATTCTGACGCCATAAATTATGCGAGCTAAAACATCGCGGCCGTTATCATCAGTTCCAAGAAGGTTTTGTAAGCTTGGTTTGGAAGGCGCTGGCGTTTTTATCTCATAGTTAATTGTGTCGTAAGAAAATGGAATCAACGGAAAAATCATCCAGCCTTTTTCTTCAATTAAATTCTGCACAGCTTTGTCGCGGTAGTCGGCCTCGGTTTCTAAAACTCCACCAAATTCACTTTCATTATAAGATTTAAAAGCGGGGAAATAAAATTTATCCTCAAATTTCATCAGCAATGGCTTATCGCTGGCAATAAATTCTGCAAAAAGCGTTAGAAAAAAAAGCGCGACAAAAATTATAAAGGAAAAATATCCACGACGATTTTTTTTGAATTTAGTAAAAAAATTTTCATTCATTTTATAGGAATTTATTTGCTATTAGTTACCCTTTTAGGAATTGACCTACTTCATTTCCTGCTCTATTTTTAGAAGTTAGAGTTTTTAATGTTTTTTCCACTGCACCTCCAGCCAAAATTCCTGATGGTGTCTTTTGGACTTCTATAGCTTTCTGTTTAATATATCCAATAATTGTATCTTTGTTAGACTTATTAATATCACTAGCAAATTCTTCAGGAGTAACCTGGATATCAGAATTTTTATGCACTCTTTGAGGATTAATACAATCCATTCCTTTATCTAAAAGAAATTTAACCAACTTAAAATTATCTTTATAAATGGCATAAAAAAGCAGACTAATTTCTCCATGAGTTACAGTAGTTTCTGAATTAACTCCCCCACCATCAATCATAGCTTCAAGAATCTCATAACTCATGTTTTCGCCGCTACCAATCAATTGGTCAACTGGCTTAATCGAGACTCGGTTTACATCTTTACCACTTTCTATCGGATCACTGTAATTACGACCTGAATCAATATAGGCCCGAACATAAGGATAATAACCATTTTTTATGGCAAGAAGAAACAGGCTTTGTTTACTGCGCGGCAATATATCTGCGTTCTGATTTTTTTTTAGAATTGCAGTCATAATTTCTGGATCAACCCCTTCTTCAACATTAACAGCCATTCCAAGAATATTAATATCTAGACCATCTGCAATCACAAGACATTCAGGATTAGCTCCTTTTTCAAGAAGAATATTTACTATTTCCAAATTGTTTCTATTGATCGCCATTGAAATCGCATTGGGACTTCTAAGGCGATCAGGGCGGATATTAATATCAGCATTAAGCTCAATTAATAATTTCGCGGCGTTAGCTTGTCGGTTTCTTATTGCCCCAATAAGCGGAGTTTCTCCTCCAGCAGGATCATTAATATCTATACCCCGCGAAATCAGGTAAGGAATCATTTCTTCAAATCCATTCTGAGCCGCTAGGTAAAGCATAGAAAACCCACGACTACCTTCACGCAAAAGTCTTACATCAATCCTGTCTTCGTTTTGTTTAAGTAAGGTAAGTGCAAGGTCAGGATAACCCCGAAACATCGCTTCATTAAAAATACTTTGACATATCTTAGGTTCTATTTTGCTAGTGCTGATTTGGGCTTTTACTAAATTATTAAGAATTTCAATGCCACATGTTTTATCTTCTATAAGATAAGCACTTTTTATTACTTCTGAAGCATTTTGACAATCCGCGAGCGATCCTTTTTTCTTCACTAAAGCCTCAATAATCCCCAAAGATCTACTGAGCACGGCACTATGAAGAAAATCATCTGAAATAGATTGGATTGAATCAAGTTTAATCAAGGCGCGTGTTAAGGATTCCAGCTCTGGATCTGCCATTGACACAGTAAGCATGTTACCTAGGTCTCCAAAATTTTTAGGATTATCTAAGGATTTTAAATTAGCCCCAGCATCAACAAGGGTTTTTATAATTTTAAGATCATCCAAGAAAGCATATTTCTTTCCCCGTTCAAAAATAAATTCCAAAGGAGTGAGTCCGTTATCGATTATATGAGCATTAACATCCCCTCCTGTTTCAATCATTTTTTTGATCGTTGCCAAATCTCTACTTTCAAGAACGGTTTCCCACCGCGTTTTGTCTTTTTTATTTTGCGATTTTTCTTGGGCAACAGCAATATTATCAGGTGCGGACGGAATTATTTTTAGGTTAATATTTGCAACCTCTATTTTCTTATCCATTTCTTTAAATGGCTCTTCGAGATTTATTTCATCAAGCTCAATCACCTCATTTTTTGGCAATTCCTTGGCATCTTGAAGCTTTTGCTGTAAAAAATTTTCTAGATCGCCTCTGTTTAAATCAATTTCGCGGCTGGAAATTTTTAGGTAATAATTAGGCAAGTCAGTGCGTGATGTTGATATTGTTTGTACGGTAAGAAACGGGAGCGAAATTAAAAGATTCTTTATTGAAATTGATGGACCTCAACATTTCTTGAACCTTGATAGTAGGGCTTATAATCCTAATTCCCTTACTAGAAAGCGCGA
>CAMCME010000041.1 GCA_945875925.1 Rickettsia typhi
ACGCCAAACAGGCCGCACTAACAAAAGGGGTTCACCTCTGCGCCATCAAGAAAAATAACATGAAGGGCAAGAATCGTGATCTTGACCGCTATTATACCGCAATTCGAGCTCCATTTGAGCATGTTTTTTCTAAACAAAACAAAAGAGTGAGATACCGAGGAATTGCCAAAAATCAGTTCTCCGCCTTCATGCAGGCGATTACTTTTAACTTCAAAAGATTGGTAGTTGTGGCTGAGTCAGCTCCGCCGCCGATCTCAACTTGAGCAAGGGAAAGCTGCGCCTAAAAACCAAAAAACAACCAAAAATTATCAAAACTGCGAACCAAAACGCAGAAAAAATCAAAAAAATTCCAAAAAAATTCCAAAAAAGTTGAGCAGGAAATTGCTAAAAGTTCTGAGTTAGATTTTTTTAGTTTAAATTTTTTTGGAAGTTAGATTTGCGACAGGCTCAGAGTTCAAAATCACCCCTGTTTAATTGCAGTCAATTTTTCTATTTAAATTAGACAATCTTTTAAGGTTATCTGTCTTTATGACACTCATCTAAAATTTTTTGAATATATGCTAAGTTGTGCAACAACCTCATTATTTGCTCCTTTTCAACAAAATTCACAAAATAACCCCTTTTCATTTGTTAAAATGCACCACTCTATTACCACTTCTAAGGTGCAATTTTACTCCCAACGCGACTTCATGACCGCTATCGTTCATGAATTAAAAAATCCTCTAAATGCTATTGTTGGGTTTTCGTCATTGTTGGAGGAAGATTTAACAGATCCAGCTTTGGTGAAGGAATGTGCTGATTATGCTAAGGAAATTAAACAGGCGGCTTTGGATCTTAATGAATTGGTGCATGATCTTCTGGACATAGGGCAGGCTTCTTCGGGGAATTTTTCGGTGGATCTGAGCAAAGATTCTGACATTAAGAATGTGATTCAAAGATCGGTGAAGTTGAATTATGATTATGCGATGGGAAGAGGAATTAAGCTTAATATGGAAGTTGCTGAAGATGTGTCTTTGATAAAACTAGATATGAGAAGGATGAAACAGGTTTTAACTAATCTTATTTCTAACGCTGTAAAATATAGTCCCAATAATAGCAGCGTAACAATCAGCGCAAAGAATCTCATTTCAGAAAACAATCAAAAACAATTAGAAATCATTGTCTCCGATCAAGGTTTCGGTATGACCAAAGAACAAATCAATCTCGCTTTCCAAAAATATCAAACCATTGCAAATCCTAATTCAGGAAAAGTTGATTCATTTGGACTTGGGCTTCCAATCACTAAACAATTAGTTGAACTACAAAAAGGAACTATCGAAACCACTTCAGAAGTTGGCAAAGGAACTCAGATGATTCTAAGATTTCCCTACTTGATGCAATAAGAACACACCACCACACAAACCTCTAAAAGCGTGTTGTGACTACTTCTTGGGCGATGGAAACATTGCCTAAGAAGTTTACAAAATAAGAAAACTCTTTCAAATTTATTTAGATCTATCAACTATGTATTTAACAGTCTCATGAAGCTTCTTGCCAACCATTTCTGAAGAATATTTCGCAAAGAATTTTTCTCTGGCTTTCACAGCCAAACCTTTAGCAAATTCTTGATCTCGGTATAATCTCTCAATTGCATCTGCCAAAAGTTCTGGCATTTTTTCTTCGTTATCTTTTGAAACTTTCAAACCATCAACCGCTTCTTCAATAATCTCATCTGGGCCCCAGCTGTTGCTGGTGATAATTGGTGTGTTGTAAAGCATTGCTTCAAGCAAAACTATGCCAAAAGTTTCGCCAAAAGATGGTAAAATAAAAATATCGATTGATTCGAAAAAGGCTTTTTTATCGGTGGTCCATCCCAAAATTTTAAAGTTTTTTTCCACTTTTAAATCTTTAGCCAAAGCATTTAAAGAATCTTCCATCGGTCCTACTCCGCCAATAAAAAATTCACATTCAATTCCTCTTTCACGCAAAATTGCTATGGCGCGAATGCCTTTGTCAAAAAACTTTTCTGGATAAAGGCGACCCAAAGATCCGATTCTGATTGGATTGCGAAATGCTGTTTTAACTGGAGCCACAAAATCTGCTGGCACTTCCATCATATTTGGAATTACCAAAGCTGTTTCAGGGGCTTTGCCAGCTTTCATCAATTCTTTGCTGAAGTAAGAATTTACGGTTAAAACATAATCAGCTTTTAAGAATTTTTTTGGATTAATTCCATGATCAATGGCAATGATTGGAGTTTTTTGTCTGGCTAAAAACCTGGCAGCGCGCGCAAAAAACATGGCGCGGCCCGAATGACAAATAATTGCATCAGCTTTAAATTTAAAAAATAAATTAGCCAATCGTAGAATTGAGAAAATATCAGATTGACCAAAAGCTTTAAGCTCTAGCGTTCCAGAACTATATTTTTCAACTTCTGTTTTATAAACCATATTGCTTTTCATCACCGAAAGCACTTCATCACCGTTTAAAATCAGGTGTTTAGCGTAATCTATAAAACATCTTTCAACTCCCAAAATTTGGTTGTCGTGAGAAGATTTTTTAAAATTAAAAAGAATATTTATAACTTTCATTGAGCCGCCTTAATCTGGTTAGGAATGTTTTTACGATATTTATCGATTGAATCTTTAGCCGCTTGAAAGCGCGCCAATTCTTTGCCTGTAAGCTTTAGGCCTGAAGTTGCTTTAACTTTTGAAGGATTAACTGCTTGGCCTTTAAATATAACTTCGAAATGCAAATGTGGACCAGTTGAGCGCCCAGTGGTTCCAACATAAGCCACCACATCGCCTTGTTTAACTTTAGAACCAACTTTTAATTTTTTAACAAACTTACTCGCATGTCCGTAGGCTGTTGAATAATCTTGGTTATGTTTAATTTGCACAAAATTTCCATAACCACCTTTTACTGAATAATAAGAAATTGTTCCACTGCCCGCAGCCAGAATTGGCGTGCCCGAAGGAGCGGCGAAATCAGTACCTTTATGCATTTTAGAATAGCCTAAAATTGGATGTCTTCTTAAACCAAAAGATGAAGAAATGCGTGCGCCGTTAATTGGAGTTCTAAGCAATGATTTTTTAACGCTATTTCCTTTAGCATCAAAATATTCAGGCCTGCCATCAATCACATGAGTATAAATTTCGATTGGCCTGTCTTGCAGAATCAAGGAAGAAAATAACACATTTCCATCTCTAACTTTTCGACCATCTTCTGTGTAAAAACTCTCCACCAACATCTCAAATCTATCACCATTATGAATGTCGCGCTGGAAATCCACATCATAGCTATAAAGATTAATCATATTCATCATGGAAGTCGGCGAAATGCCAGCTTTCACGCCATCCGCAAATAAACCACTTTTTAAAGTTCCGTAATATCTAGAAATATTTTTAGTTAAAACCAGCTTGTTTTCTTTGGCTTCATATTCGCCATTAGCTTTACGAGAAATATCAATTTTTCTTTCTGAAGAAGGAGAAAATGAAACTCCAGTAATAACCATCTTTCGATCAACATTAGAAGCGTTTTGCGACTCTGAATCATAACCAACTTTCACCTTATATTTTATCGAAATAACATCTTTCACACCAATCGATTTAGGGTCATAAACTTTTTTCATTTCGCTTAAAATATTAAAAGCATCAGCTTCATCAGCACCCAAATCTAACAAAATTTTTAAGGCAGTTTCACCAGATTTTACTCGGTGATCCACAATTTGCTCTTCATCAATATCAAAAGCCAAACCAGCTTTGGAAACATTAATTTTGATTGGAGTGGTTTGGTGTTTTATGGCCGAAAGCTCTTTAAAATCAGTAGAAATTTTTTGCGCATAGTCAAAACCATTAATCAAAATGAAGCTGGTAACAACCGAGATAGTAATTGGTTTGAAGAGCCTGTGATCTAATGTAGATTCAATTAGATCAAGTAAAGAGGTGCTATTAAATTTTTTAAATTTTGCGATTATATATTTCAAAAGTCAGAATTTTTTGGTTTTATATGAGACGCAGCTAAGACACGAAATTTATCGCTTAAAGAAAGATGCTTGTAAATTTATATCGGAAAATTTGATAGATTATAACTCTATCTATGACTTACGAATTGTAGGAATAACAAGCAGAATAGTTAGATCTTTTTTAAATTAGAATAAAATTTTAAATTTTTCTTGCTACTGTTTTAAAATTCGGATAGCGTGGCCCCCGTAGATAAATTTCATATTTCATCTTTGCACAAAGAAGATAACTAAATTTCGCGTCAAAAATAAATTTTTTTAACTAATTAATTTAAAAGCTAATATGCCTAACAAAAAAAATAAAAAGCTGGCAAAACCTGTAAAAAAAGCTTCTAGCAAAGTTTCTAAAGTAGCTCCAAAGAAACAGGTAAAAGTTTTGGCAAAGAAAGCGGTAAAAAAAGTTGTTCCTAAAAAAGTTGTGAAAGATGTAAAGAAGGTTGCCGCCAACAAAAAAGCAGTTTC
This sequence comes from Rickettsia typhi, assembly GCA_945875925.1. Lineage (GTDB taxonomy): Bacteria > Pseudomonadota > Alphaproteobacteria > Rickettsiales > UBA1997 > UBA2645. The sequence continues at coordinate 4,463 of CAMCME010000041.1, forward strand.
CAAACCAGTAAAAAAAGTGACAGCAAAAATTAAAAAACCGCTAAAAAAAGTAGCGATTAAAACCCCAAAGAAAGTTGTAAAAAAAATAGTTAGCAAAGCTATCAAGAAGACTACTAAGAAAGCAGAAGTAAAAAATAAAAAAGTTCAAAAAATCATCACAAAAATATCAAAAATAAAATCAACAAAAAAGGTTGAGCTAAAAAGTAAAAAACCAACTAAAATTGCCCCTCCTAAAATTAACAAAAAAATTAAATCTGAAAAAAAACTAGTGGCAAAAAAAATATCCAAAAAACTCTTAAAGGAGAATCAGCTTAAAGAATTAAATGTTCAAACCTCGGCGAAAATTATTGCTAAGGCTAAAAAAAATATTCACGAAACTAAAAATAAAATTGCAGAACCAAAGCCAGTTGAAGTGGCTGAGAAAAAAAATGATTCTCAAAAAAACGCCATCATCGTTAAAAAGCTTTTGGATTCTCGCCATAAAATTACCTTCAAAGTTAATGACTATTCGGTTTACCCGTCTCATGGCGTTGGTAAAATTATAGATATCGAAAAAACCAGCGTTCTTGGTCAAGACCTTAGCTGCTATTTGATGCATTTTGAAAAAGAGAAATTGATCATCAAAATTCCAGTTTCTAGCGCTGAAAAAATCGGATTAAGACATCTAGTTTCTAAGTCACAAATGGATGAAGTATTTTCAACTCTTAGAAGCGGTATCAAAAAATTAAAAGGCATGTGGAGCAGACGCGCTCAAGAATATGAAACAAAAATCAATTCTGGCGACATCATGCTTTTGGCTGAAGTATTAAGAGATTTGACTCGCGATATTGAAGATGGAGAAAGATCTTATTCAGAAAGAATTATCTATGAAACAGCAGTTCACAGATTGGCGGCAGAATATTCAGTGATTTACGGATCTGACTTTGAAGAAGCTAAAGAAAAAATCATTTCAACTGCTAAAGACAAACTTGGAATTGAAGGCAAAATAACTCAAAAAGATGAGTTTGATGAATTTGATTATGACGCTGAAGAAGCTGACGCTGAAGAGGATGAAGAAGAAGAGGAGGAGGAAGACGAAGATGATGATTATGGTGATGATGACGATGATGACAAACCTAAAAAAAGAAAAAAGAAAAAGTAATTAATCTACTTGATGTTGCTCTAGTTTTTTTCGAACCAGAGCAACAATTCTAACAAAATATCCCGCTCTAAATGATGCATCAAGCTCTAAAACTAATCGATATTAAAAAAGATTTTTCACAAGCCAGCCATAAAATTGAAGTTATCAAAGGAGTAAATCTAGAGATTGAAAAAGGAGAAATGGTGGCACTGATCGGCCCATCTGGCTCCGGCAAAACTACTCTTCTACAAATTGCAGGTTTGCTTGATGAAACCACTTCGGGACAAGTCTTAATTAATGGCATTGATGTTTCAAAATCTCATGATGAAGAACGCACCAAAGTTAGAAAAAATCACATTGGATTCGTCTATCAATTTCATCATTTATTGCCTGAATTTTCAGCCATAGAAAATGTAGCTTTGCCTTTACTGATCCAAGGAAAAAGTAAAGCCGAAGCTATGGCCGAAGCGAAGAAAATTTTAGAAGAAGTGGAACTTGAAGATCGTTTAAATCACAAACCTTCACAATTATCTGGCGGACAACAACAAAGAGTTGCTTTGGCCCGCGCAGTTATTTCCAAACCTTCCCTTATTTTAGCCGATGAACCAACAGGAAATTTAGATTCTACAATTGCGGTAAAAATTTTTGAAATGCTACAAAGCTTGGTAAAGAATTATGGAATTGGCTGCTTGGTTGTAACTCATAATTTGGAATTAGCGAAACAAGCTGATAGGATTATTTCTATTAGGGATGGTGTTATTGGAGTGGAATAAAGCATAATAAAGACCTTAGTTTGAGCGGGGTCGAAACCAACGGAAGCTTATTGCAGCTGACTTTATAAACTGTACAGCAGGAACCTTCCGCTGGTTTCGACTCCGCTCAAACGACGGTCTTTATATAAAAAAAATGCGCTCATTTAATTAAAAATGAGCGCATTTTTTATGTTTAAAAGTCTTAAAACAAACTATCTGCGATAGTTGTTATAATTATTTTGCTGACCTTGCGCACCAGCAACTGGAGCTTGATTACCTTGATAATAATAAGGAACCATATCAGCAGGTCTTTGTCCAACACCCATCATAGAATTTCCACCATTACCAATTCCGCCTTTTGATCCAAGATATGGAATAGTTGCGAAATATTGCTTTTGTTTGAAATCGCTGCAATAGCCAGTATAAGCGTTAAAAGAGAAGATCACGCTAGTCATATCAAGGAAGCATCTAGTTCCTTCTGAAGTTCTAACACCATTCACATCAGTTCTTGCAGTTGCCCACCAAACATCAGTTGTTATGGTTGTTGAACCATAACCTTCTTTAGTCAAAACGATGCTATATTTTTTTGGCTCGATATTGATGGTTGCAGGAGTTTGACCATAATTTTTTCCTTCAATAAAAATATCTGCACCAGGAGGAGAACTATTAATAGAAACATCTACAGTCTTAGAGTTCCAAAATGCGCAAGATGTTGCGAGAAGAAGCGAAGAAACGATTAAAGTTTGGCGAAGAAATTTCATATTTTGATTTTTAAAAATGTTAAAATTTAGAAAGCAGAAAATTCTAAATTATTTTTTCCAACGATTGTGAACCCAAAACCATTGCGCTGGATATTCAGTAATCCAACTCTCAAGCCTTCGATTCATTTTAGCAGTTAACTCAAGAACATCCACATTTATGTTGCTAGTTCTTTCAATTTCAAGAGGTTTTTCAACTTCAGCACGAAATTTAAAATTTTTATCAATTCGAATTGCGCGCGCTGGAAGTAAAGTAACGCCATATTTCAAAGCAATTCTAGCAATTGCAGTTGTGGTAATTGCGTCATCATGAAAAAATCTTACTGGCTCTCCTTCACTAATTTTTTGATCGGCCATAATCAAAACATGTCCGCCATTTTTGATAACTTCAATTAAACGGCGATTACCTTGAGCGCTTTTAGGAATAAGACTAACCGAGCGCATTATCGAGGTCATTTTTTCAACATAAGGGTTATTTAGCGGACGATAAACCGTGTTAACTTCAAGTCCTAAGCTTGCAAAAACTTTCGGACCAATTTCCCAATTTCCCATATGTCCAGAAAAAATTATACTGCCCTTACCGCTATTTTTAATTTGGTTAATCACATCTCTTGTGCCGTCAGAGACTTCAATAATTTTTGAAATTTCCTTCACAGAAGCTTTAGCAACATGAGGATATTCTCCAACCACGCGGCCCAAATTATCCCACATATCATCAATGATTACGGACTTTTGCACTTCACTTAAATTTGGCAAAGCTTTACTTAAATTTGAATAAGCAAGTTTTTGCACAGAGATTTTTTTACCCACAAAAATAGCAATTTTTGCCGCCACATTTGCAGCTCTTTTCACGCCCATAATGTAAAAAATCCACAGGCCAAATTTTACGGCTATGGCTTCAAAAAAATAACGCAGAGTTTTTATTTTTGATTTTAACAAATCATTTAAATTCATAATTGAATAATTTTTCTAACTTTATTTTTGATAAATTCTTTATCTGAGAATTCTAATTCCACATCCAAATAATCAATTTTTTCTTGGAAATGAGGCGAAAATTTTATCCAATCTTTTTTAGTTGTAACTAGCTTTGCGCCCTTACTTTCAGCAATTTTGCACATGTTTTGTAAATCTTGATCTTGGTAATTATAATGATCAGAAAAAGAAGTTACGCCAAGCAATTCCAATCCACAACTTTCAAGAAAAGAAAAGAATTTTTGCGGATAAGCCAGACCACAAAATGCAACTAATTTTTGGCCCGAAAATTTTTCTAAATTTGTTGCCACAAGTTTTGCTTTGGTAATTTCTTTACCCGCAAGTTTTTGTAAAATTTCTTCATCCGCCTCACCAATCATCACCACTAAATCAACTTTTTTAAGTCCCATCCATAAAGGCTGTCTCATTGGTCCAGCAGGAATTAAAAAGCCATTTCCAAAACCAATTTTTCCATCAACAACCGCAATTGTAAAATCCTTGTGAATGGCATTATCTTGCATGCCGTCATCCAAAATAATCGCCTTGATTTTGCTAATTCTATTAATTTGCCAAGCGCCAAATAAACGATCTTTGGCCACAAAAGTTGTGGCAATTTCATTTAAAAGCAAAGGCTCGTCGCCAACATTTTGCGCTAAAAATCCGCCATCACGCAGCGACACAAAATCTACTCCCTCGCCCATATATCCGCCGCTTAAATAAGAAAATTCATATTTTTCGTCAGAATTTTTTTCTTTAGCAATTTCTTTAATAATTTTTCCAATCGCAATCGCGGTTGGGGTTTTGCCTGATCCGCCAGCAATAAAATTGCCAATACAAATTACTTTTTTAGAAACTTTTTGAGTTTTTTTAGCCGAGCTAATCGCGAACATTCCTAGAAAATAAACAAAGCTAAAAGGTAATAAGGAAATCGAGATAAAATTTATCTTACTCCAAAATTTAGGGGTTTTAATGATCATTATTTGTAAGAATTTAAATAAATTTTGGCTGAATTATTTCTGTAATTTTTTCTTTTTTTGTTTCCTCGCGAGAAGCTTTATTATCAAGGCTTAGAACATAAGATTCAAACTCGCCATCAAAAACTTCCACGAAGATTTTTTGCTTCATTTTGATCTGCGAAATTGAAGAAATTAATTCACCTTTTTCATTTTTTACTAATGAAAATCCTCGCTTCAAAACTTCGTTATAATGATGAGTTTTTAAAAGTTTGGCAAGGTTGTCTAAATCAGTTTTATAAGATTTTAAATTGCTGTCGAATCTGAATTTTAAAGCTGCTGACAAATGTTCAATTTTTTGCCAAGACATGTCAATTTGATGAAAAATATCTTTGTTAGAAATTTGAATCACAGCTAATTTTTGTAATTTATTTTCAAAGAAATTTTTAATTGCACTGGCCAATCTTTTTTCCAAAAATAAAAATCTCTCACCCACCTGATCCATCATTTTTACTGGATCAGCAATATATCTTTGCAAATTTTTTATATGCTGAAATTTCTCCGCTAAAATATTTTGTGGTAAAAAATTCAGACGATCTTCTAAAAAATTTAACTGATTTTTTAGCTCTGCCAAAACTGGAGTTGCAAATTCTGCCGCCGCTGTTGGCGTTGGGGCGCGTAGGTCAGAAACATAATCAATCAGCGTGGTATCTGTTTCATGGCCCACAGCTGAAATTATCGGAATTTCAGAAGCAAAAACACTGCGCACTAAATCTTCATCATTAAAAACTAAAAGATCTTCAAATGAACCACCGCCGCGCGCGATGATCAAAACATCGGGCCTTTGATCACCCTTCAATTTATTAAAAAATTTAATCGCTTTTATAATTTCTAAAGCTGCTTTTTCACCTTGAACTAAAGTTGGGTAAAGTTTGATATGTGTTGGACAGCGGGCTTCAATGCGATGTTTAATATCTTGCAAAACTGCGCCAGTTTCTGAAGTGATTACGCCAATAATTTTCGAAAAAAATGGAATTGGTTTTTTGTGATCCTGGTCAAATAAACCTTCGGCAAAAAGTTTTTGGCGGCGTTTTTCAATCATTTCTAAAATCGCGCCGATACCTGAAATTTCTACTTTCTCAACAATAATTTGATAATTTGATCGCCCTTCAAAAGTTGTAATTTTTCCTGATGCGGTGATTTGCAAACCATCCGCCATTTCAAAATTTATAAAACCCGCAGCACCTCGAAAACACACCGCAGAAAGTGTTGCGTCCCCATCTTTCATTGAAAAATAAAGATGCCCTGAAGAAGCGCGTTTAAAGCCCGTAATCTCACCTTTAATTTTAACATAGCCGAAAGAATCTTCGACAACGCGCTTCAATGAGCGGGAAAATTCTGCAACTGTAAATTCAGGAATGTTGAAATTCATTTAAATGCGTTTTTGTAATATTTTTATCTTCACTTTTTCTTTTACTTTTTCTCTCAAAACTTTCGGTGTCATTCCCGCGAATGCTGTAATCCAGAAGTGAGTTTTCTCTAAATTTCACAATCGCACTGGATTCTCGCTTTCGCGGGAATGAAACCGAGAGTTTTGTTTAAAAGGATGGAAAAATTTAGACTTTTTTAGAAACTGCGATTGCAAACTTAGTGGCACTTTTCACCATAAAAGAAAGCGCGCCGAAATAAGGTAAGTCAGCCGCTTTATTTTCATAAGCGGTGTCGCGATGTTCTAATTCTTCATCACGAAATTGGATGATTTTTTTCTTCAATTCTTTCATTTCTTCTTTTTCTCTTTCATAAAAAAATTCTTCTTCTTTTTCTAAAGTTTCAATCTGCTCGCGATAATGCTGATCTATTGTTTCTTCCACAGCGGTTGTGCAAGCCATCGCCGCTTTTTTATCTAACATTCCAGTTAGAAAGCCCATAGCAAATCCACCAAATCTCCAAACTGGTTGCATAATAGTTGGGCGAATTTTTTGTCTTTTTAACTCGGCATCAAAATAGTCGAAATGAACATTTTCTTGTTCTTTCATATGTTTCACCAAAGCTAGAGTATCATAGTCTTTCTTAAATTTTAAAGCTGCGATTTGGCCATCATAAATTACTTTCGCACCGAATTCTCCAGCGTGATCAACACGGATTATTTCTTCGAGTTTTTTTTGGAAATTGCTCATAATTTTTTATCTTATTTTTGTAAAAATTTGCCAAAATCATAATCTATGTTTGAAGTGCTAAAGTCACCCTAAAAATTTATAGACTATACCAAATAAACTATTTATAGTCCGAACTAACAAAATATTTTTGAGATAAAAATTGTAAAAAATGAAAGTTGTATACTCATACAATTTGAGGCTTTTTGTAATTTTTAGCCAAAAAGATGAAGTTAGTTTGGATTATAAATACCAAATCTAGAAATAGTTTATTTGGTATATGTCATCCTGAACTTCTTTCAGGATCTTCCCCCTTCACCTTATCCACAATCTTGACATTTAACTTCAAATCCCCCAAACCCCCGTTAATCAAACTTTCTCTTTTAATTCAAACTCCCCAAAGCACATGAAAAAAATACAAGTAAAAAATCCAGTTGTTGAAATTGATGGCGACGAGATGACGCGTATTCTTTGGAAATTCATCAAAGAAAAATTGATTCTTCCTTATCTAGATGTCGATCTAAAATATTTCGATCTTTCAGTGCAAAATCGCGATGCCACAGATGATCAAATTACCATTGATGCAGCCAACGCAATTAAAGAATGTGGCGTGGGAATTAAATGCGCTACAATCACACCAGACGAGGCTCGCCAGAAAGAATTTAATTTAAAACAAATTTGGAAATCGCCAAATGGCACCATCAGAAATATTTTAGATGGCACGGTTTTTCGTGAACCAATTGTTTGTAATAATGTGCCGCGTTTAGTTTCAAATTGGACATCTCCAATTATAGTTGGTCGTCACGCTTTTGCTGATCAATATAAAGCCACAGATTTTGTGGTTCCAGGCAAAGGAAAACTTACAATTAAATTTGAAGGCGAAGATGGCAAAGTGATTGAGCATGAAGTCTTTAAATTCAATGGTTCTGGCGTTGCTCTAGCCATGTATAACACAGACGAATCAATCAAAGGATTTGCTTATTCTTGCTTCAATCTTGCCTTGCAAAAAGGCTGGCCGCTTTACCTTTCAACTAAGAATACCATTTTAAAAAAATATGATGGTCGCTTCAAAGATATTTTTAACGAGATTTATGAAAAAGAATTTAAAGCAAAATTTGCTGAGAGAAAAATCACTTACGAACATCGTTTAATTGATGACATGGTTGCTTCTGCTTTGAAATGGAGCGGCAGCTTTATTTGGGCCTGCAAAAATTATGATGGCGATGTGCAATCAGATTCAGTGGCACAAGGCTTTGGTTCTTTGGGTTTGATGACTTCAGTTTTAATCACACCAGATGGAAAAATTATGGAATCTGAAGCAGCTCATGGAACTGTAACTAGACATTTCCGCGATCACGAGGCCGGCAAACCAACTTCAACAAATCCAATGGCTTCAATATTTGCTTGGACTCGCGGCCTTGAGTTTCGTGGCAAGTTAGATGGAAATCAGGAGTTGATTGATTTTTGCCACACTCTTGAAAAAGTTTGTATTGAAACTGTGGAAAGCGGAAAAATGACTAAAGATTTAGCAGTTTGTATTCATGGCAATAAGCCTGAACATGGAAAAGATTATCTTTATACTGAAGAGTTTTTGGATGAGATTGATAAGAATTTGAAGAAGAGAATTTAACTTACACATTTTTGTCACCCCGCGCTTGGTAGGCGGGGTAACAATTGAGTATAGAATTGCACAAATACTTTAAACTACCATTTCAAAACAACAGATCCCCAAGTAAGCCCGCCGCCAAGAGCTTCTAAAACTAGAACATCACCTTTCTTAAATTTACCTTGTGAATTGGCGCTATCTAGCGCTAGAGGAATTGAAGCTGCAGAAGTGTTAGCGTGATTTTCAACTGTCAAAATTACTTTTTCTTGTGGCAATTCTAAACGATTAGCCACGGCCGAAAGGATGCGTGCGTTGGCTTGGTGAGGAACCATAAAATCAATGTCGCTAACTTTTAAATGAGCTTTTTCTAAAGTAGAAGTTACAGATTTTGACATTTTTTCTACAGCATGTTTGAAGACTTCTTTTCCAGCCATTTCAATGAATCCAGATTTTTGATTTGAAGAAGTGCCACCGCTGGTTTTTAAAATGTCATTTAAAAATCCGTCAGAATGTAGGCTTGCCGCCATGATGCCACTATTTTCGTCAGTGGTTGCTTGTAAAACAACTGCGCCAGCGCCATCGCCAAAAAGCACACAAGTGTTGCGATCTTTCCAATCAACAATGCGAGATAAAACATCAGCACCAATCACCAAAGCATTTTTAACTTGGCCAGCTTTGATAAAATTATCAGCTACAGTAATTGCATAAACGAATCCTGAACAAACGGCTTGAATGTCAAAAGCGAAAGCGCCTTTTGCGCCTAATTTAGCTTGAACTTTGGTAGAAGTAGCTGGGAATGTAAGATCGGGGGTTGTAGTGGCTAGAATAATCATTTCGATTTCTTCAGCTGGTATTCCAGAATTTTCGATAGCTTTTTTAGCAGCTTCAAAAGCGATGTCTGAAGTTAATTCATTTTCAGCGGCAATATGTCGGTTTTTAATTCCCGTGCGCTCAACAATCCAATCATCTGTGGTATCAACTATTTTTTCTAAATCAAAATTAGAGAGAATTTTTGCCGGCAAATATGATCCGGTTGAAATAATTTTACTTTTGATTTTCATCTTAAATTTCCTGATCTGAAGCAGAACTAGAGCCTGACGACACCCTCAACTCTTCTGTAATGCGTTCGTTAATTTTATTTTCAACTAAAGAAATTGCGACTTTGATAGCATTAGAAAAACCGATAGCGTCTGTGCTACCATGACTTTTTACTACAACTCCATTTAAACCAACAAGCATTGCACCGTTATGTAATCTAGGATCCATAATTTTAGTAGCATTTTTAATAGCAGGACCTGCTAGTAAATATCCAATCTTAGAAGAAAGAGAACTCATAAATCCTTCTCTCACAAGAGATGAGATTAATTTACAAGTTCCTTCAATAGCTTTCAAAGTTACATTTCCGGTAAATCCGTCAGTAACCACAACATCAACTGTACCTTTAGTAATATCATCACCTTCTACATATCCATAAAAAGAGTCTTTAAGATCACTTTCTTTAAGCAATAACGAAGCACTTCTTACGGCATCAGAACCTTTAAGATCTTCTGATCCGACATTTAGAATTCCGATAGTTGGTTTTTCAATTTTTAGAACAACTTTAGCAAAAGCATGGCCCATTACTGCGAACTGGAATAATACATCAGAATCGCATTCAACATTGGCTCCCATATCGAGGAGAACGGTTGCTTTCTTTTTTTGATTTGGAATTGCGGTAACAATTGCTGGTCTGTCAATTGATTGCAGCGGGCGAAGAACTATTTTTGCGATAGCCATAAGAGCGCCAGTATTTCCAGCAGAAACTACAACATCAGCATCACCATCTTTCACCGAATTAATGGCAAGACGCATGCTTGATTTAATACCTTTGCGTAAAGCGATAGATGGTTTTTCATCAGCCGAAATAAATTCGTCAGTATGAAAAAGCACATATCTTTCTTTAAGATTTGGACAATTTTGTAAAATCGGATTGATTTGTTTGGAGTCGCCAAAAAGCAAGAAGTGAATTTCAGAATTAGCTGAAGCAATAAGTTCAGCTCCATCTATAACGATTTGAGGGGCATTATCACCCCCCATGCAATCTAGTGCTACTGTGTATTTTTTAGCCACTTAAAGAGATATTTTATTGTTTACTCTTCTTGAGCAGTCTTTTTCTTCTTAGCTTTTATCACTTGTCTTCCATCATAAAATCCATCTAAAGAGATGTGATGAGGAAGTTTAAATTCACCAGTAGTTTTGTCTGTTAATACATTAGCAAATTCTAGAGCGTAAGAACCATTGCTGCCTCTTCTCATGTTGCGTCTTGATTTCGATTTTTTTCTTTTAGGAACTGCCATGGCAAATTACTGTTTGTTAGGTTAGAATTTAAATTTTACTTGGATTTTGGCTTGGATATACGAAGCGGATAAGACCGAAACTTTATTTAAGTCATCTTCAAAAGCGATCTTGAATATAGAAAGCAGTTTCATAAAATCAACGCAAAATTTTCTTTAACAAATTCAAGCTCCAAGCATCTCTATAAAAATGAAAAAAATTATCTGTTATATCTTTTTAACTCTCTGTCTTTCTTCATGTTTAGCTTCTACTGAAAGGCATGGATTTATGTTTGATTTATCCGACTACCAACTTCTTCAAGAAGGTGTCACTAGCCGAGAAACTACTTTAAAACTTATGGGATCGCCAACTATGATTTCTGATTTAAATTCACCAGAAAGTTGGATTTATTATTCAGAAGATGTGAAGAGCTTTTTATTTTTCTTTCCAAAAGTTACTGCCAGAAATATTCTAGTTATTAAGTTTGATGAATCTAACACTATTAAAGAAATGCAGAAATTTTATTTATCTGACGATGATCATAAGTTAAAATTCTCTTCACACTATACCGAAGTTAGTAGTCATAAAACCGGATTTTTTAAATCAATTTTCAGCAACATTGGCCAAGTTAAACCTCAGTAATATTTTCAGAATCATCCTGATAACTTCTTTATTAGGGCAGACTTCCTGCTCTATTTTCAAAAGAAAAGTCGATTATAATACCGAAATTATTTGTCCTGATGGGTCAAATATTTTGATTAAATTTGTTAGAGCTTTGGATGTGAAGCGCGCAATTCAAGCGGCTTATGATTTGAAAATTAAACTTAGAACTCAGGAAGGTTATACTATTTTTAGATTACCCGATGGCAGATCTTTTCATCTTTTAAGAATTTCTCCAGAGAAAATGCTTGGATGTAAATTGGAGGAAAGCAGACTTGGTGTGGTGGATCCGTCTTATGTGCATATTGGCCCGACGGGGGCTAAATAAAATTTTTGAGAATTGTTTATTCTTTAAACTGTCATCTCGAACGCAAGTGAGAGATCTCATTAGTCCATCCTGAAATACCCCATCAACCCACATCCAGCTTGACTCCACAACACTTTCTTCTACTGTTTTTTTGCCAGAAATCGAGGGGTCGTCCTTCATTTTCTGGCAAATAAATTTAGTAAAACTTTAGCAAAGTGGGGTAAAAGA
>CAMCME010000042.1 GCA_945875925.1 Rickettsia typhi
ATTGGTTTTGAAGGCCTTGCGCCCTATTTTTTTGAAACCAATGCCGAGTTTTTTGTAAGTGACGCCAGAAATTTTAGTGCCAGATTAAAACAAGAAATTGAATTGCGCATCACCCAAAAATTAATCACGCAGCATTATTTTGAGGCTGATTTTTTTGCCCAAGATGTTAAAAAATTAGAAGTTAGATCGGGGCTTTCAGAGCTTGAAATTGGCAATTTGCTTAGATATGAAATCACCCACAAATTCTTGCCTTATTTGGCTTTGCGTTATAATCGCAAAACTTTTGGTACGGCAGATTTAGCTAATGAATTGAATGACCGAGTTAGTAATTTTGTCGCAGATGTTAGGATTAGATTTAAGTTATAAGATGATATAGTTTGTTCTTGTATCATACATAACTTGCTTGCAAAAAAGATTAATACATTGTTTTAATTTACCTAATTGGTTTTACTTAAAGTTTAGTTGCCAATCTTCTCACCACTTATATTATCTAAGAATATTATCTCTATTCCTAGATATTCCAGCTACATCCAACGAATTTTTTTTTAATAAAATTAATAATTTTTATGTCTAAAACTACCGACGATATTTTGAATGATGTATCTAGAAAAAATGATTTAAGAGCGGAATATTTAGAAAATAGAGGGCTTGGAGGCTTTAAAGAAAGCACTACTACTGATAATTTAGATTCTGGTGCAGCGGCAAGATATGCTGAAATGACAAAAGGTGTTGTAAGAGAATTTACTAGTGATGAAGCTGAAATTATCAGAAAAGAAGTAAGAAAAGAAATGTTTGAGTGGGATCTTACTGAAAAAGATGTGAATTTTGCTGAAAAAGTTAATGCTGGAGAGATTGATAGAGTTCTTCTTGAATCAGAAGAAAAATTTGTGAAGCAATATAAAACTACTGAAAGATATATTTCCGATATACTTGCTTTACCATATCACGAGAAAGATTTTAGAAATCTTAGAGAATTAATTGGTTCTAAATCTGGGGTTCAAGTCAATCAAGAACCAGTTACTTTTACTCAATCTGAAGGAAGTATTGGTATTATTAAAGATTTGGTTAACTTTGTGCACGCTGTGCATACCCAAACTTTAGATGATGATTATCACGATCCTGATAGAACTAAGTTGCCAACATTTGCGCCAAGTGAAAGAAGAGTTTCTCCTACAAAATCTCCTACAAAATCTCCTACTAGATCTCCATCAGGAGTACCAAGTGGGCTTCCTTCAATTAGTCCTACAGTTGGTGAAGTGATAACTTCATCTCCAAGTGAGGCTCCATCAAGAACACCAACGCAATCACCAACAAGATTACCAACAACATTCAGCCCTAGTCATGTTCCAAGTGCTGTTACTTCGGTTAATCCTACAGAAAATCCAACAGCTACATCAACAGGAAATCCAACAGCTACATTAACAGAAAATCCAACAGCTACATTAACAGAAAATCCAACAGCTGCATCAACAGAAAATCCAACAGCTGCATTAACAGAAAATCCAACAGCTGCATCAACAGGAAATCCAACAGCTGCATCAACAGGAAATCCAACAGCTGAATTAACAGAAAATCCAACAGCTGCATTAACAGAAAATCCAACAGCTGCATTAACAGAAAATCCAACAGCTGCATCAACAGGAAATCCAACAGCTGCATCAACAGGAAATCCAACAGCTGCATTAATAGGAAATTTTACTGTAGGTTCAACCATTTCTCCGACTCCAACTATTTCTCTGACTCCAACTATTTCTCCGACTGATAGAGAAATAGCTGGTAAGGAAAAAGATGGACTTAACACGGGAATGAAAGTTGGCATTGGTTTTGCCGGCGCTGCACTTACAACTGGTTTATTGGCTGCACTTGATCAGTTGCTATTGGGTGGTAAGGTTCGAAAAAATATAGTTAAATTTGCTTACGGAATATTCGGTTTGCCTAATCCTTATGCCAATGCATCAGTTGCTCCTGAGCCTGAGGAGTTACCAATAAATCAAGTAAGAAAAAATCCCACTGATCTTGAACTAGTTTTACAAAATACAGATAAAGAGGTTATTAAAGTTGATGAAATTGTAGTTGGTAGTCCTAGAGCAGTTGGATTAACTCCTAGAGGAGGAGAAAGAGTTGCTATTAATCTCTCTGATAAATCTGTTGGTAAGGGTTCAAGAGACATAGAAGGATAGTATTTGACTAACCTTTAACTTCACAAATACATAAATCGAGAATCTTTTTTAAATATTTAAAAAAGATTCTCGATTTTTTTTGTTTAAAATTTCCTGCTTTAAAAAACTTTCAAGCCTGTTGATAAAACTTAAATCCGTAATTAGATTACGAAAGTCGAAGCAAAAATTTCTCAAAAATATATCAAACTAAAAATCTTTACTCTCAATAAAGTTTGTTTGGTATGTGGGGTCCCCACAAAGTGGGGCGCCGTCCTCACGGCGTAAAATAAAAACTATACCAAACTAAAGATATTTAGTTTGGTATAGGTGTAAAAATTCTCGATAAATTCAAATAAAATTCAAAATTTATGTTCATTCAAACTGAAGAAACCCCGAATCCGGCTAGCTTAAAATTCATTCCAGATGGCCAAGTTGTTTTGGAAAATGGCGTTGCTGAATTTAAAAATCAAAAACAAGCTGCAACTAAGTCACCACTAGCTTTACAGCTTTTTGAAGTTAATGGTGTTGATTCAGTTTTTTTGGGTCGCGATTTTATCACCGTGACTAAATCTGAAGCTAGCGAATGGTCGCACATTAAGACCGAGATTCTTGCTACAATCATGGATTTTTTCGTTTCAGGAAAGCCTGTGATGTTTGAAAAAAATGTTGCGGAATCGGTGACAAATGAAGATGACAGTGATGTGGTAAAACAAATTAAAGAACTAATCGAAATTAAAGTGCGCCCAGCCGTAGCAATGGACGGCGGTGATATTATTTATCGCGGTTTTGAAGATGGAATTGTGCAGCTTGAGTTAAGAGGTTCTTGCTCTGGATGCCCAAGTTCGACAATCACTTTGAAAAGTGGAATTGAGAATATGTTGAAGCATTATATTCCAGAAGTGCTTGGAGTTGAGCAGATTTTTGAGGATTAACTTTTCGCGTTCGTAGCTCAACTGGATAGAGTGTTGCTTTCCGAAGGCAAAGGTTGGAGGTTCAAATCCTCTCGAGCGCACCAAAATAAAATATAACGACCAATAAATATTTATGACCAAAACCAACGTAACCGCAGCCTTCGTAATGATCGGAGATGAAATTCTTTCAGGCAGAACTACAGATAAAAATCTAAATTTTCTTGCAACGAATCTTACCGAAATGGGCATTAATTTAAAAGAAGTGAGAGTTGTTCCGGATGTTGAAAGCGAAATTATCGCAGCAGTAAATGCAGTTAAAAATAAATTCGATTATATTTTTACCAGCGGCGGAATTGGACCAACTCACGATGACATAACTTCTTTATCGATCGCTAAAGCATTTGGCGACGAGCTAGTTCAAAATCAAGAAGCTACAGAAATTTTAATCAAATATTACGGCATAGAAAACATTAATGAAGCGCGTTTGAAAATGGCTTTTGTGCCAAAGACGGCAAAGCTTTTGGATAATCCAGTTTCATCAGCTCCTGGATTCAGAATTGCCAATGTTTTTGTGATGGCGGGTGTGCCAAAAATTTTCCAAGCGATGTTTGAAGCGGCGAAAAAAGAATTGGAAGTGGGCAAAAAAGTTAAATCAAAAGAAATCAGAATTTCTTTAACTGAAAGCATAATTGCCAAGGATTTGGAAGATCTACAAAATCAATACCCAGAAGTTTCTATGGGAAGTTATCCTTTTGATGGCGGAACTTCTTTAGTATTTCGTAGCAATGATTATGAGCTTTTAGAAAAATCTGTAAAAGAAATGGCTGAATTGCTTGAAAGAATAAAAAGCGCTTCAATAATAAGCGTTTCTTAAATCAAATAAAATTTTCAAAATTCCTCAAATGACAAAAATCTCGGAAGATAATATCGATCAGGAAGAGAGTGAATATAGTCCTGAATATTTCGAGTTTATAAAATCTTCTGTACAAGATAAGACATACTTCAAGGATGCTATGACTTGGTATTTCTTTCGCTATGTGAATCCTTTTTGCGAAAGAACAGTTTTAGTTTTTGCGGCAATTTTGGCTTTAGTGGTTTTGTTCTTTTTGTCTCAAATGATACAAAATGCATTTCCTTTGGTTGAAAAAATTCCCATTATCATTCCTTCTGGAGACCAGTCTAGATATTTCCCCAACTTAGTTCCTCTGAAATCTAAAAAAGATACAGAAGTGCAAACGGTGGATGAGGCGGTTTTGAAATATTTACTATTAGTTTATATAACTGATCGTGAGGGTTTTGATTATAGCAAGTCTGAAGTTATGGATGTGAATAACAAATTTAATCGCTTAAAAAATACTTCTTCAGACAATGAATATAGGCAGTTTCAGCTTTTTATGAGTAAAGATAATCCAACTAGTCCGATTCACCAATTTGGCAAAGATGTGGTTAAAAAAATTAAAATCGAATCAGTGAAATTTACGAGAGTAGAACCAAAAGATTTTGTAGAAAAAGCTCGTGAATTTTTAAATCATAAAATTCCAACTGAAGTAGAAATTAGATTTTCTACTCAGACTATAGAACATGATATAGACGGGCTTTTGGTTGGTGATTTGAAAGAGAAATTTGTGGTGAAAATCAAATTTGCTTTTTCAGGAATTGTTAAGGAGAAAAATAAAGCTCCTCTCGATTTTATGGTTAATGAATATAAATTGTATAAGGTTCAACAATGAAATTTTTAAGTTTTTTAATTATCCTTTGCAGCCTTACTGCATTTAATGCAAAAGCCGCACAACAGCCGCGTTTTCTTGGAACAGAAAAGAAATTTAGAAGTCTGATCTATAATCCAAATGATGTTTATCATTATACTGGACATTACACCTATCAAGGTTTCATAGAGTTTCAGTCGGGAGAAACTATCAATACAATTTCGATGGGAAACCCTTCTTTATGGCTTTTCGAACATCTTTCAAATCGTCTTTTCTTAAAACCAGTTGGTGAAGATGGTTCTGAAACTAACATGACAGTTATCACCAATTTAAGAATTTATCATTTTGAACTTACAGCCAAAGAGGCCAGGGGTATTGAAGACAAAGATTTAGTTTTCGTGGTAAAATTTTCTTATCCCGATGAAGCAGATAAAAATATCGTAGAATTTCCAAAAATGGGCGTTTCTGACGAACCAGATATGCGCAACTTAAGTATCTATAATTTCAATTATCAATATACTGGCGAGCCTTCAATTGCGCCAATTAAAGTCTTTGATAATGGTGAATTTACTTATTTCCAATTTGCTAAAAAAAGTGCTGAAATTCCGGCAATTTTTACAGTTGATTCCGCTGGATTTGAATCTTTAGTAAACTTTAGATCGGCTGGAGATTACATCATTGTGGAAAGATTAGCGCCGCAATTCACTTTGAGAAATGGTTCTGACATTGTCTGCGTATATAATTCTGCCATGTATACTAATGGCAAAAGTAATGGCAGAGTTCCTAATTCGGCTGAGGCTAGATCAAGTGGTTTTGCTCCTCCTTCTTCAGGAATGCCAAGTGGAATGTCAGGTGCTGGGCAGTCAATGCCAGGTGGAATGATGCCGATGCCAGGAAGTTTGGGAAGACCAAGTATGCTGCAGTAATAACTTCAAAATATTTCTCTAAATACGACCTGTCAAAAGCGCTAGCGAGCGATCTATTGAGTTTATAAAGACTCATGAGATTTCTCGCTTCGCTCGAAATGACAGCTAAGAATATACCAAACTAAAAATCTTTACTCTTAATAAAGTTTGTTTGGTATGTGGGGTCCCCACAAAGTGGGGCGCCGTTCGTACGGCGTAAAATAAAAACTATACCAAACTAAAGATATTTAGTTTGGTATATATCCAATTCATAAAATCAACATGGCCGATATTTCAAAAATCGAAAACTACAATCACAAAATCGCTGAAAGAAAATGGCAGGAAGCTTGGACTAAAGCTGATATTTTCAAGTTCAACGAAAATAACCCAAAGCCAAAATATTATGTGCTTGAAATGTTTCCTTACCCATCAGGAAAAATTCACATGGGACATTTGCGCAATTATACAATTGGCGATTGCGTAGCGCGTTACAAAAAAATCTCAGGCTTTAATGTGCTTCATCCAATGGGTTTTGATGCCTTTGGTTTGCCAGCTGAAAACGCCGCTTTAGAAAAAAATGTGCATCCACAAAAATGGACTTTGGAAAATATCAAAACCATGAGTGCCGACTTAAAATCCATTGGTCTTTCTTTAGATTGGAGCCGCCAAGTTGTTACTTGCTTGCCAGATTATTACCAACATGAACAAAAAATTTTCATCGATTTTGTAAAAGAGGGTCTGGCTTATCAAAAAGAATCTTTTGTGAATTGGGATCCTATTGACCAAACAGTTTTGGCCAATGAACAAGTGATTGATGGCCGAGGCTGGAGAAGTGGTGCGCTGGTTGAAAAGAAAAAATTGAAACAATGGTTTTTAAAAGTTTCTGATTTTTCGGAAGAACTTTTAAGTGAACTTAAAAATTTAAAAGGTTGGGATGAAAGAGTTTTATCGATGCAGGAAAAATGGATTGGTAAAAGTGAAGGTCTGACTTTGGATTTTGAAATTGCAAATTCTGACAATGAATTCAAGAAAATTGCAGTTTACACAACTCGTCCAGACACCTTATTTGGAGCGTCTTTTTTAGCTATTTCGCCACATCATCCAATTGCTTTAGAACTTGCAAAAACAAATGCAGAAGTAAAAAAATTTATTGAAGAATGTAATAAAAATGCCGTTGATGAACAAACAATCGAGAAGCAAGAAAAACAAGGCTTCAAGACCTCAATTAAAGTTTTACATCCTTTCGATAAATCTTGGGAAATTGATGTTTACATCGCCAATTTCGTTTTAATGGAATATGGCACGGGCGCAATATTTGCTTGTCCAGCGCATGATATTCGCGATTTTGAATTTGCTAAAAAATATAATTTACCGATTAAACAAGTAGTAGAAAATATCGATAAATTTTTAGCTGAAACTGATTTGATCAATTTCTCTGACGCTTCTATTCAAGAGGTAATTCAACAGATAAAATCTTCAGCAAAAAATCCTCAAGATGAAGTTGAACTTACAGAAATGGCTTACAATTTTGTGCGTGATGAAATTAATCACGCGATGGATGATGCCAAATATCTTGATCAAACACCTAATTTAAAAGCAAGCGACGCTTTGGCCGCCAAAGTCGAATTCTGTTTTGGTAAATCGAATTTGCTTTGCGCAATTTTAAGAGGATTAAATATTCCTTGTGGATTTTCTGATCAGCTTTTGATGTTTGATGAAGATGTTTCAGACAGAAAAATTATTCACACGGTGAATGCAGTTTATTTAAAATCTTTGAAGAAGTGGATTAGGCTTGATGCTAGAGGCAATAAACCAAAAGATGTGAATGCTCAGTTTAGCCTGAATGCTGAAAAATTAGCTTATGAGGCGAGGGCGCAATTTGCTGAAATTGATAATTTAGGAATTTACGCCGATGTTTCTAAATCCGCGCGCAACTTGTATAAAATCAGTAAAACCAATCGCGAAATTTTAGATAATTTATTTGCTGAAATTAATTATCTAGATGAAGTTCACGCTGAAGATGGCGTGATGATTAATTCCGATTTCTTAAACGGATTAAGCATTTCTGAAGCCAAAAAAGCAGCAATTGAATTTGTAGAAAAACAAGGCACAGGAATCAGAAAAACCAATTACCGCTTGCGTGATTGGGGAGTTTCGCGCCAAAGATATTGGGGCTGTCCGATTCCAATTCTTTATTTAGAAGATGGCACAGTAGTTACAGTTCCTGAAGAAGAATTGCCGCTTAAACTTCCTGAAGATGTTGAATTTACTGGTGCGGGAAATCCTTTAGCGCTTCACCCCACTTGGAAATATACAACTTACAAAATGCCAGATGGCAAAATTGTGAAAGCCACTCGTGAAACGGATACTTTTGACACCTTTTTTGAAAGCTCTTGGTATTTCTTGCGTTTTGCTTCTCAGCCTTCAGATAAAGCTTTTGATCGCGAAACAGTAAATAAATTATTGCCCGTAGATCAATATATTGGCGGCGTTGAACATGCGGTTTTACATTTGCTTTATGCGCGTTTTTTCACTAAGGCTTTGAAAAAATGTGGCTATTTAGATTTTTCAGAACCTTTCGCCAACCTTCTTACTCAAGGCATGGTTTGTCATCAAGGTTTCAAATCTCAAGCTGGTGCTTGGCTTTTTCCAAGTGAAGTAATTAAGACTAATGACGGAAAATATATTCACGAAAAAACTGGCGAAGAAGTGATTGCAGGCAGAAGTGAAAAAATGAGTAAGTCGAAAAAAAATGTGGTTGAACCAGCTTTGATTATTGAAAGTTATGGTGCCGACACCGCCAGATTATTCATGCTTTCGGATACTCCAGTTTCTAGAGATTTAGATTGGTCGGAAAGTGGAATTGACGGTGCTTGGAAATATGTTAATCGCTTGTGGAAATTGGTGATGGCAAATCTTGAAGGTAAAATAAAAATTACTGAAGGCGCGCTAAATTCTTCGCTTGAGAATTACTCAAAATCACAAATCGAAATCATCAAATTAACTCACAAAACTATTTCTGCTGTAAAAGACGAATATGAAAAAATCGGCTTCAATCGCGCAATTGCTAAGATTCGCGAATTTTCAAATGCGCTAGAAAAATATGAAGTTGCTTCAAGTGAAGATGCAAAAATTATGTTCTTCGCTTTGAAAAATTTAGTGATTTTAGTTTCGCCAATCATGCCACATTTGGCTGAAGAATTATGGGCGAGAATGGATCAGCAAGGTTTGGTGAGCAACGCAGAATTTCCAGAATTTGATGCGAAATTAATTGTGGATGACACGGTTAGCATTGCTTTGCAAGTTTCAGGAAAGCTTCGCGGCGTGGTTGAAATTGCTAAAGGACTTAGCAAAGAAGAGATCGAAAAAATTGCTTTTGAAAATGAAAATGTGAAGAAATTTATTGAAGGCAAAGAGATTAAAAAAGTGATAATCGTGCCAGATAAGTTGGTGAATATTGTGGCGGTTTAGGTAATACCCAGTTGGACCTCCTTCTCCGCTGGACTGGGTTTGTAACCACTAGCGTCTCGTTAACCCATCTAGAGTAACAAAGTCTGACGATCCTCCTCCTCGTAATTTTTGTAATCAAACTCTGCGAAGAGTTGATTTACTTGGGTTCGTTTAAAAATGTTTATACTCAAAACCTGTAGAATTTCGTAGAGAGATTGGTCAATTTTTAGTTCTTTCTTGAGAATTGCAACAAGCAAATAAGTGCAAATCGCAGTCCAGATTTGAACTTTTACACCGTCACCAAAAAAAACATCCGCAATTTAGCGGCCGTAAATGTCAGCTCTGTTGGTTTTTAAAATTAAAAACGGCAAGTCTTTTAAAATTTCTTGCAAAGCAGCGAAAGCTTTTTGTCCTCCGGCGTTGCAGCCTCAGGGGCGTTGATTTTGGCTAGGAGCAAAATTTCTTTGTGCCGAATTTTAAACCGATGCGGGTCGGGGTTTGCAACCCCGACCTTACTTTCATTAAAAATTTAGTTAAAAATGAACATGTGGATGGAGTTACAAACTCCGTCCAGCGCTAGTCCACACTTTCATGTCCTTTGAAAATTGAACTGAACGTTGCAATCCGTCCTGCGAAAGTCTCGCAAAGCCAAATCGTAAGAAGCCCTAAAAAAATACAGATGATTTGGGTAATTCAAAAAAAACTTCGTGCGCCTAATTTTAAACAAAACACACTAAATTGCCAATTTAGTTAAAATACACTTGAACTAAAACAATGATTTAGTTAAAAATCGTCACAAAGAATTAACTAATCTCCATTTTATGAAAATTACCCAAGAAGAATTATCCGCCGTTTTAGCTCAATTTAACCCGTGGTGGCGAGGCGAAGAAATTTCTGATTTGCCTAGTTGGAAAAGAGCTGCCTTTGGCGAGCTTTATAAATGCATCAAAAACCCGATTGGCGGCCGCGCCACCTTTCTTTCTGGCGCCAGACAAATTGGCAAAACCACTTTAATAATGCAGGCAATTGACAGCCTTTTAAAAGACGGCGTGCCCGCCAGCAATATTCTTTACACAACTTTTGATCATCCACTTTTAAAGCTTGCAGGAGTTGACGCCGCCCTGTCCGCATGGCGTGAACGCGAACCAAAAAAAGATGGTCCCGAATACATATTTTTAGACGAAGCACAATTTATCCGAGACTGGGGCACTTGGGTAAAACACCAAGTCGATTTCGAAAAACAGAGGCGGATTATTTTTACAGGCTCAGCCACTCCAATCATTCAAGCCGATCAAGAGTCTGGCCTTGGTCGCTGGCACACCATCAAACTAACTACCCTGTCTTTTTACGAATATGTTCAGATCAAAAAATTGGATCTGCCAAAGCTTCCCAAAATTAAATCACTCAAAGAAATCTTTAACTGGGAACAAAGCGAAATTTACCAGACTAGCGAAATTGCTACTTCTTACATTACTCATTTTCACGAATACTTAATTCGTGGCGGATTTCCCCAAACAGCGGTTGCGGGAACCACTAATCAAGCGCAAAAACTTCTACGCGAAGACATAATTGATAAAGCTCTAAAGCGTGACATGACTGCAATGTTTGGGGTACGCTTAATTTTAGAGCTCGAACAAACCTTTTTATATCTCTGCATGCATGATGGCGGAATGTTAAATATGACTGATTTAAGCAGCAGTCTGGGTAAAGGATTGCCAACGGTGCAAAGATTTATTGAGTTATTAGAAGCAGCGCATCTGATTTACAGGTTGCCGCCTTTTGGTTACGGCAAAGAAATTTTGCGGGGTAGATGGAAAGTTTATTTGTCAGATCCCGCAATTGCTTCGGCAGTGATGTTGAAAGGAAGTAGTGGCGTTATTGACAATCCAAAATTGCTGGGAGTTGCTGCAGAATCGGCAGTTCTGAAGCATTTATTTGCGCGCTACTACGAACAAAACGTACGCTTCAGCTATTGGCGTGGCAAAAAAGATTTAGAAGTTGATTTGGTTGCTGAAATTGACGGCGAACTAATTCCGTTCGAAGTGAAATACCGATCGCAACATACCTCGCTTTCAGACTGCAAAGGCTTGATTAATTTTTGCGCCGAAAAAAACATCTCAAGAGGCTATATCATCACAAAATCACTAGATGATTTTGGAGTTATTAATCAAAAAGATTCCAGCTCAGCCTCAATTCTAAAAATTCCCGCCACGCTACTTTGCTATTTCATGGGTGAAACGGAAATTAAGCAAAAACCTTAAAAAAATTCTCAATCCAATGCCAAAATTCTGCCCTGCAAAGGTAGGCGAAGTGCGACTTCAATTGGCCGGTTATCAAGATATTTCCTAACCAAAGAAATTAGCGGTAATAAAGCCCAGATGCTTTCTAGAATTATAAAAAGGCAGGCTTTCGGTAGCTGTTGCGTAATAAAGCAAACAAAGCCCGCCGCAGAAATTAAGTAATTTATAGCTTACCGACTCCGATGCAGGTCGGGATTGTAACCACTACTGTCCAACTAAGAATCAAACAGAATGTAGGCTCCGTCAAATTCCACCACTGTCCGGTTCCGCCCTTACGGGCTGAAGAGGTCACTAGTGTTTGCAAACCCAGTCCACAAGTTCATTTCGCGCTTTAAGATTGAAATGAACATGAGGAGTTCGTTTTTTTATAAATCTTGGCTCAAAGCTTCGGGCAAAAATTTTGACGAAAGCAAAATTTCAAAACCCAAATCTGGCTTCGACAAAGTTGTTAAAGTTGCATCAACAATTTGCTCGGTGGTTTTAAAAATCTTTCTAACGCCGCTGGTGATTTTTGGACTAGCACCCGAAATCAAAATCTTTTTGCCATGCAATTTTAGTGAATTTTCAAGCTGCTGATTTTTGTTGATTATGCCAAGGCGGTAGAGGTTTTCACTGTCAAAGCCAAAACCTAAAAAATAAATTTCGTCTGCTTCATTAAATTGTTGTTGGTGTTTTTCTCGGGCTTTTGCAATTTTTTCTGGGTTATCTTTTTCACCAATCCATTTGATTGATTTGTCGATCTGCTCAAAAATATTTGTGCAAGAATATTCTTTATTATCGCCAAAAAATTCGGGGAAAAGTTTTGTTCTTTCGCAATCATCAAAAAGCGACTTAAACAAAGCATTCTTGCTCCAATTTGATTTCTTTTCTGGGGATTTCCCCCCATTTTCTTTGAGATAAACTTTTAGCTCTAAAGAGCCATAAACATGCGAAACATTTTTTCTAAGAAAATTCTTTGCTGCTTCTAATCCAAGGCTTTCAAAGGCAATCAAATCAAGAGAATTTTCATAATTAAAAGTGATAATTTTTACATCATTTTTTAGATATTTCTCAAAGGCATTTTTGCGCTCTTTATCGCGATAATAAAAAAAAGCGTTTTCAAGGATTTTCCAGCGTAAGCGTCTAAAATAATTATCCTGATATTGCGCCTCAAATTTACCAAAAAGGGCAGAATTTCCTAAACATTCAGCAATAATAAATTTGGTGTATTTTTGAATTTCTTTTTCTCTTTCTTTAGTCGCTTTTTTACCTAATTTTTTGCCAGCAGAATCAAAAAACTCAAAAGGAGCTAATTGCCTCAAATTCATCATAAAATAATCGATGCTATAAGGTCGATAGTGCTCAATAATTGAAGCAATAGTGAAGAATTTTTTTAGATGCTCAATTGCGCTAATAAAATTTTGGTTTGTTAAGTCGCCACAAGTTGGCGAAACTTCTTTTAAAATTTGTGATCTAATTTTTTGCGCTTCTTTAACAATTTGATCAAAAGGATTTATTAGGCGTGGTCGGTTTTCGTTTAACGAATCTTTTTCAAAACAATTTAGAATTTCTTCAAACCAAAGTAATTGTGCTTCGCTCTTAAAGTTTTGTGAAATTTGAAGTAAATTTTGTTTAAAATTTATGATATTTTGTCGAACATTTTCATTAATTAGAGAGTTGTAATTTCTAGCTTCAAAAGCGTTTCTAATTCCAAAAAGACCGTCGATATGAAAGGAAGATTGAATTCCTCCATCAATTATTAGAGCTTCATTTGCCAAATTAATCAAATTTTCTAAGCCTTTGGCAACATCATAATTTTCTTCGCTTGAGGTTGATTTTAAAATTTTTTCTTTAGCTTCCTTCCAGCGATGGTTTTGTTTTTCATAAATGCCGACGCCGTCTATTGTATTTTTTATCACGTCCAAATTATTTGTTTTATTTGACTCTAACAGCCGATCAAGATTTCTAAAAATATTAGAAATTTTGTTCCAAAGATCTTCTAAAAATTCTTCGGTTAAAATGTTATTTTGTTTGATCAAGTGCTCTGTGTTGTTTTGTGAATTCTCAAGCAAAGTGAAAAAAAAGTTTCTCGGAAAGTTTCATAATTTTTTTGACCTAATTTTTCTTTTAGAAAATTACCATTTTGTCGATCAGATTCTTTCGAAAATATTTCTTTTATTGTTTCTTGTTTGCTGAGCCAAAATTCTTCAACCTTTTTGGCAAAGTCAAAAAATCTAGTCTGCCAATCTCTTTCAAAATTATTAACCAAACGCCAGCAAAATAAAGACGCCAACCAACAAATAGATTTAGATTTGCAAGCGACAATTCTTTGAATTAATTCGTCGCCAAGCGGTAAAGTTTGGTATTCGCCGTAAGAAAAATTGAAAGAGGTTGGCGAATCTTTTTTGGTTAAAGACGCGCTAGCACCAGCTCCAGTGATGAATAAAAGTTTTTTTGCGGCTTTATTTTCCATGGGTTTTTTCAGTTTTGTTTTGGTGTTTTGTCCTAACATTCATGTCATGTTTAATTGGGCTGAGTATGTGGAATTTACAAATCCATTCCGGCTAATGTTTTGTTGCAAATCCCCGATGCGGGTCGGGGTTTGTAACCCCGACCTTACTTTCATTAAAAATTTAGTTAAAAATGAACATGTGGAAGGAGTTACAAACTCCGTCCAGCCCTTTTCCATTAGCGACTTCGCTGGACTCGCGCTGGACTAGGTTTGAAACCAGTCCACTTTTTTCATGTCTTTTTTAGAAGTAGTATGGGGTTACAAACTAAATGGATAAATCGCCACTTTTCCAATCAATAAAACTGCATCAAGAGTTACGGCAATTGGAGTAATAGCTGCCTTTCCAACACCCTTAATTAAATTAGATTCTTTATAATAAATTGGAATTGTGACACCGGCTCCAAGAGTAGTGGCATTATTATTTCCTAAATATTTCGGCAAATATCTTTTTCCACTCAACCTAACTTTTATTATCAAAGTGTCGTGTTTATTAGGTCTAATCCCTAAGCTTGTAAGAGTGAAAATGTCTTCTTGCGGTAAAAGGCTAAAAGGCCCTTCAATAACAATATCACCGTCAATATCATTATTTGGCTGAAGTGTTAAATGAGTTAGTTTGGGATCTATTGTTAAAACGCCCCTTTGTTTAAGTGAGAAAATCTGTTTTAGAATTCCTGAATTATCGGTAAGTACATAGTGATAATTATTGCCAATTAGCGCTACATATCTTCCATCTGCTCCAATAAAGAATTGTTCAATTCTTTCATCATAATGCTTATCTCCCCAAATTGCTTTGGTGATACAAGATGTTTGCAAGAGCAGAGCTAAACAGAAAAACGAGCTTATAATTTTTTTGACTTTCATAACTGTTAGCAAAAAGTTTTAAATATTATGGTTATAGTTGTGACAAAGTCTCTCTTCTAACTTCTCTTAATTCCGAATCACTTAAAGCCACAAGGCCGCTATTATATAAATAGCCATTATGTCCAATAGTATCAGCGCTGATAATTTCTTTGATGAAGTCACGCATGTCAGGAATTAAATCTAAATGCTCTCTTTTGAAATATACAAAAAGAGGGCGGCTGAGTTCATATTTTTTAGAAGTAATAGTGTCAAAGCTTGGAAGCACATTATCAACTTTCACAGCTTGAATAACTTTGCTATTAACAATCAAAAAATTGAAGCCGATGATGCCCAAAGCATGAGGATTATTTTTGAGATTTTGGATAATCAAATTGTCATTTTCTCCCGACTCAACAAATTTTCCATCAGTTCTAATCGCAACACAGCTATGCTTTCTCAAGCTTTCATCTTTGTAAGCATTAATCAAATCTGCATTGGTAAAACAAACATCTTCCATAACCATTTCTACAAACACATCGCGAGTGCCTGAAGTTAAAGGTGGGCCATAAAATAAGATTTCATTTTTTGGTAATTTTGCATCAATATCACTCCATTTTGAATAAGGATTGTCAATCAATTGACCAGTTTTGTGATCTATAACTTTAGCTGCTAAAGCTAAAAATATTTGTTCTTTAGTAAGTTTAATTTTTTTGCCACCCACAGAATTTCCAATTACAATTCCGTCATAACCAAGTTTAATTTCGCCAATTTCTTTAATACCATTTTTGCTGCAATTCACGATGTCCTTTTGTCTGATTGGTCTAGAAGCATTGGCAAAGTCAGGATAATCATAACCAACACCAGCGCAAAATTGTTTTAAACCTTCTTTAGTTCCAGTTGATTCAACGGTTGGAGTTTTGGTTGGGATATTTTTTAGATTTTGTAGGCGAGAAAATTCTTCTGAAATTGCCGACATGAATGGTGAAACTGTGGAAGAGCCAACTACATGAATTTCAGTTCTTTTCTCTGGACCAAAAAGGCTGAAAGCAGAGCTGCTTTCAAGAGATAGAGTTGTTAGGGAAAGTGTAAGTAAAGTGATTTTAGATAAGTTGCGAATCATGGGGCCTCTTTAAATTGTTAAGATATCTGTCATCTCGAGCGAAG
>CAMCME010000043.1 GCA_945875925.1 Rickettsia typhi
AATCTATTGATCGCAGTAGCAAAGTATTTTTGAGGGAAAATTAAAACTTAAAAAAACTTGCTGTATCAATATACCGCTGGTTTTTTTAAGTTTTAATTTTTACCAAAAAGATGAAGCTAATGCGATCAATAGATTTTTAGTTTGGTATATGCTGTAGAATCTTGATAATAGAGGTTTGAGGTGGAATTTTTTTGAATTTTGAGCTCGGGCTCAAAATTCAGAAAAAATAGAGTCAAAAATATTCTCAAATATTGCAATTATTCCATAAAATAAGTTTGTCTTAACTAGCCAAAAAATCTCTCTGTCACCCCGCACTGGTTGCGAGGTTCATCTCGTCACAACTTTAAAATCTTATTTGTGTCCACATAGACCCCGCAACTAGTCCAGGGTGACACCGAGAGAGATTTTTTATTACTAGTTTAATACACGAATCCCAATTGCCTAAAATCTTCCGCTATCGCTAGAAACTTTTTTAACTGCTCCATCATGCTCTAAAATAATTTTTTGAATATTAGAACCTGTCTTAGAATCACCAATTGTGGCCCCAACCTTTTTTTCAAGCTTCTTTTCAATTCCTTCAATTACTGACCTATCTGCATTGCTAAGATGAAATCTTTCTATGCCATGCTCCGTTGCCTCATTCACAACTCCAGCAGCGGTTTGAGCCACAACTTCATTAGCCTGCAATTTCAAGACTTGAGCTTCGCTGTGCTGCACCGCCAAATCTACGCACATTTTGGCAATTATTTTATTGTTGCCAGCCACTGGTAAATTTTCTTTAGCAAAGTTCGTTAACTCTTCCTTATTAGCTCCCGCCATTACTTGCACATGATAGCCTTCAACGAAACCAGTTAAAGCTGCATCTACTTTTTCTTTACTAGTTTCGCATTCTAAAACTTCTGGTCTAGCAGCTATTTCAGGCTTTAACTTATCAGCTGTCAGTTTTCGCAACAAATCTGCTTTTTTATCAGTAAATTCTTCAGCTTTTTGACTTGCCTTTCCGCGAGCTTCTGTAACTTCTGGCTTAACTTCAAAGCCAGATTCTGTAACATAAGATTTAACCGAAGCTGCTTTAGATTCTGACTCAGGCATTACACTGCTAATCATGTCACCAACTCTATCTTTTGATGCCGAAAGATAGTTAGTTTTTCTAGTTTCGGTCAAAGTTTCTGAAATATGAGTTCTTTTTCCCACATCCTTATATTTAGCCAATTCTTTTAATCTCTCAGGACTTAATGCAGGTTCGCTAATCGAAGCATATTCTTTCTTTTTCTTCGAAATTCTAGATTCAGTTATGCTACTTTCTTGGCTAGAATTTCTGCCCTTAATTTCCTCAACCGTCATTTTATCAGCCACAGCAAGCAAAGCCTCAAAAGCAGGTTTCACTTTATTAAATTCTTCTCTTTCTAGGCTTCTTTTTACACCAAACATAGTGGTTTTAGAAGTACCCGCCACAAGATCTGAATCTTTTAAGAAATCTTCATGAGTTAATTTCGGATTAGCTGCTTTGCGCTCTTTATATGCCAACATAAGATCTTCCACGGCTTTAGATTTGGCGGCCATTGCAGCCTCACCTTCTAATCCTTGAGGGGCGCTTTTAAATTGTTTCAAATCAACCGCAACCACAATGCTTGCCTTTTGAGAATCTAAAGCAGCTTCATCTGTAAGTGGTTTTGCAACTTTCGCCGATTCTAAAACAGTCACACCTAGGCCTTTAGCAAATGACTCTACCATTTTATCAGAAACATGTTCGATATAAATCTGACCGTTTATTTTCGCAGCTGCAGCCTTTAGGTCTTCTTGTGAGTCAGTTCTAATTTCAACGCCATATTTCTGCGTCATTTTTTCGCGATATTCTACATCTACTTTAAATTTATCCTGATCTAACTTTTTCTCTTCTGGCACTGAGTCGAAAGAAGGAAGTTTTGTTTTACCAGCCTGATCCATCACATTACCAACTGCATCGCGAACAAAATACCGCTGTTTTTCCTCAGAAATACCATCCAAAGGCGCAACTCCATCAGTTTTTTGGGTGTAACGATCATAGATTTTTTTCATAACGCTTTGCGCAATGTCTTCTCCACCTTTTTCACTGAAATCTACAACTCTATTATTAACAGCATCTTTATTCATGGCATTCAGCTGCTTCGCAACAGTCAGTCCAAAGCTAGTAACTTGTCCAAATGGTAAATTACCCAGCACCAGTGATGCAATATCTAAACCCCTATCCACATTGTCATCTGAATGGTCAACCCTGCCATCTTTTTTAGCTCTTGCTAAAACTTTAGACTCTAACAAAGATTCTGCCGCTGTTTTGAAGAAAGCTTCCTTTCTTGCAGCTTCAGATTCTTTAGTTTGAATCTCTGACAGCACATCCCTAATAACTCTTTTATCAATTTCAATATTATCAGCAAAATCACCCGCCTTACTGATAAGATCACTTGTATCAGTCTCTGTACGACCTAAAGATTTTTGACTTCTAACTTCATCCAAACCACCAACCATTGAATTTGCATTGGCGCTCTTACCATCCAAATCTTTCATTCTTTTTTCATTTACCGCTCTGATGCTTTCTATTCCGTCAATAAGTTTTTGAACATTTTTAATATCCTGGACAGTTGGAACTTTTATTGGAAAACCAATTTTAGCAAAAAATGATTTAATTGGTCTTGGTTTTTGCTTTTCTGCTAAATCTTTTTGAGCAGCTTCCAATTTGGCCGCCAAATCTTTTTGCTCTTTCGTAATCTGAACCTTCTGAGCAGCATTTTCTGCAGCAATTTTTTGTGCAGTTTTGGCAAATTGTTCACGCGCCATTTTAGCAACTTCGGCAACTATTTCTTCTGGATTAACTTCAGCTTTTGGATCTTCTTTTTTAGGCCCACTTTTACTTTCTCTGGAAGTAACTTCAGCAGCAACATCTGGAATAGCAGCTGAAAGTTTTGATTCTTGCTCAACTCCTTTCTTAGCTTCTTCCTTTGGTCTCTTAATATCAGCTAAAGTAACTTTTTCAGCAGCCGCCAGCAAAGCCAATAAAGGAGATTTGACACCTGGATTTTTCTCAGGATTTTTTTCATCACCGTTAAAAGCAATTCTATTTTCATCTCTAGTTTTAACAAAAATTCCAGTTGTTTTTCCACCAGTTACAATTCCTGAAGATTTTTCATCTTTCAAAAAATCCAGTGGATCTAATTTCGGATTTTCTGCTTTTTGAGTTTTATATGTTTCGATCATCTTTTGAAGCGCCGCTGCACGCTCACTTTCAGAATTAGCGGATATGATAAGAGTTGGATTATCGTTAAGAGCAGTCAAAGTCTTTTCTTTCGCCGCCGCAAATTCCTCCAACCTAGGAGTGTAAGCTACATATCCCTTAAGAGTTTCAGCCCCCGCTTTTAAAGCTGCTTCTTCTTCACGATCTGCTTTTCTGAAAAAATATTTACTTTCTCCTCCCGCACCTTCTTTGCCTTGACGGCCTTTAGCAAGATAACGATTGCCCTGCGAATCAATAATACCAACCCTTGATACCAATCCATCAAATGTAATTTTTGGACCTGTAGGATCAGTTAATTCATCACCTTGAAATCCTTTGGCCGTGGCCGCTTCTTCAAGACGCTGTGGAATAATTCCATTCACCTTACCATGAACCACCGAACTTATTAAGTGATCAGAAATAAAATCGGCATACATTGCGTTATTTATTTTGGTCGAAACATCCGAGAAATATTTATCTTCAGCCAAACGGTTTGGATTTACAGTAACGCCATATTGCTTGGCAATATTGTCGCGATATCCGTCGGTATTTTTCTTAAAAGCATCTTCATTTAAAAGCGGAACTTCTTCTGTCGGAAATTCAAAATTGCTACTAATTGTAGTCATTATTCTTTCAACCAAAGCACCTGCAAATTTTTCTTGTCCTTTATCCGATAACAAACCCATCGGAGACTTGCCATCAATTTCTGCCGAATAAGATTGGAAAGTTTTTCTCGCGATATTTTCAACAATCTCGCGGCGCAAAGTTTCAACTTCTTTCTGGGCTTTTGCTAATTCTTGAGGAGTTTGAACTTTGTCTTCATCTAATGTGGCAAAATTCGCCGCATTTTTGGTTTTGGCTATTTCTCGCGAAGTATTTGCAAATTCTGCAACGGTTAATAATACGCTTGCCGCCGGTCCAATAATACCAGGATCAATCATGCCCATCGCAGTGTTTAAACCGCTAATAACTTGCGAAGTTAAATTAGCTTTGGCATTCACCTTTCCATCATCTATAGCTTTTGCGATAATAAAAGATTCTTGGAAATGTCGAGAAACCAAATTAGTAAAATTGGTTTCTTGAGATATTTGTTTCAAAGGTTCATCTGGCTTTGAATAAACAGCCTGCATCTCTTTTTCAGAAGGAGCTTTAGCAACTTCATCTTCTATTTCTTTTGGTAATAAGCCTCTAAAAACTTGGAAGTTTGCTCTAAAAGCTTGAGAAATACCAGCCGCCATCACACGAGAAGTGGTGTTTTCAGACACTATTCCATCGTCTTTTTCTTGAACTTGTGGATTTAAAGTAAGAGCCGCATGCATCCCAACCATTCTAGATATATTGGCGTGAGTTGCCTCAAAATCTGTTATTGGAGGCATCTTCTCAAGATGTTCAATATTTTTTCTTAATGCTTCAGTATGCTGTGGAATTGAGGCCAGATTTGCTCCACTTTGGGCAATTCTTCCTATTGTTTCACAGTTATTAATTACAAATTGCGTTTGATAAACTTGAGCAATTTTCATATTAATCAAAAAGCGATCTTGCTCTCTGACAAATGTTTCTAATAAGTCTTGCGCTTCTTCGGGAGTTTTTCTGTGAGATGTATTTTCTAAATCTTGCGCCTCAATTGTGGCTTTATTTAGCCTTTCAAAAGAGTCGGTCATGAATTTATTAAACTGCTCTTGCGTGGCAATCGGCTTTATCTCTTCTTCATCTGGATCAACATTAAATTCTCTTCTTAAAGATAGAACTTCTTTGGTAAGACTAGCTTTTTGAGTTTGGGCTAATTCTAAAACTTCTGCGATCTCCTTTTCTTGTCCAACACCTCTCACGCCCATTTCTTGAATATCTAATGATGATGGATTTTCAGAAGTTCTATTTGCTGCTTTTGTCATGAGGAGGTGTGTTTTTGTAGTTACTATGTAATAATTCTGAATGGATAATTGTAATAAAATCCAGAGTAAAGATTTTTGATAACAATCCCACAGCCCTAATACTAAACACCTCTAATTTGATCAAAAAAAGCCTCCTTTGATAATTGCTTTAGCAATTGTCAAAAGAAGCTATTCACAACTTTCAAAATATCCACAACCCCAATCCCAGCTTCATCTCGCATCACATCAATTTTATTTTGTTCAACAAATTTATCAGCCATCACCAGTGAGCGAAATTTACATTTGCCATCATCTAACAAACCATTTGAAAGTAAGAATTGCGAAACCACCGAACCAAATCCACCCACCGTTCCTTCTTCAATCGTAATCACCAATTCATGATTTTTAACAATTTGCGCAAAAAGTTTTTCATCAATTGGTTTGGCAAATCTTGCATCAATAATAGTAATTTTCAGATTCTTCTCTTTTTCTAAAATCTTCGCAGCTTCCAAAGCATTTACTAGAATCGCGCCATAAGAAATCACCGCCACCTTTGATCCTTCTTGAATCACTCTTGCTTTACCAATTTCTAAAATCTCATCATCAGCAAAATCTATTTCTGTATCAGCCTCACCCCTTGGAAATCTAAAAGCGCTCGGGCGATCATCAATTGCATTTGCAGTGTTAATCATTTTCACCAATTCTTGTCCGTCAGCTGCGGCCATCAACACAAAATCAGGCAAATTAATTAGATAAGCAATGTCAAACGAACCCGCGTGAGTTGGCCCATCAGCACCCACAAATCCAGCGCGATCAATGGCAAATCTTACAGGCAATTTTTGCACCGCCACATCATGAACCACTTGGTCATAAGCGCGTTGCAAAAAAGTTGAATAAATTGCCGCAAATGGCTTCAATCCTTCAGTAGCAAGTCCTGCCGAAAATGTAACAGCGTGCTGCTCAGCAATTCCCACATCAAAAATTCTTTTAGGATGCATTAAAGCAAAAACATCTAAACCAGTTCCACCAGGCATTGCGGCGGTGATGGCTAAAATATTTTTATCTTTTTTGGCCAGCTCCGCCAAGCGCGTTCCAAAAATTTTTGAGAAGCTTGGATAAATAGCTT
The DNA here is from genome assembly GCA_945875925.1 of Rickettsia typhi. Lineage (GTDB taxonomy): Bacteria > Pseudomonadota > Alphaproteobacteria > Rickettsiales > UBA1997 > UBA2645. Next base: position 6,245 of record CAMCME010000043.1, read on the forward strand.
TAGCTTTTTCTTGCACTCCAGTTTCTGGGTCAAATTTTGCCACAGCATGCAGCTTGTCATTACTCTGCATTGTCTCCACATATCCCCTCCCTTTTTGCGTAACGCAGTGAATTAAAATTGGATCTGTCGATTTATCATCACGAATATTTTTTAAAATTGGCAAAAGCACATCTAAATTATGACCGTCAATTGGCCCAATATAATAAAATCCCATCTCTTCAAAAATATTTCCACCCATCCACCATTCTTTGGCGGCCTTTTCAAATTTGCGCGGAAAAGCCGAAATTGGATCGGGTAATTTGTGCGAAACTTTTTTGTAAAGATCACGAATTTTTAAATAAGATTTGGAAGCAGCCAGACGCGAAAAATAATGCGACATCGCGCCAGTTGCAGGCGCAATCGACATGTCATTGTCATTCAAAATCACAATCAAACGGTTATCGTGAAAAAACTCATCTTCGAGTGCACCAGCATTATTCATAGCTTCATAAGCCATTCCCGCCGACATCGCGCCATCTCCAATCACCGCAATTACGCGAGATTTTTCTTTCTTAAATTTTTTTGCAACTGAAATTCCAAGTGCTGCCGAAATAGATGTAGAGCTGTGTCCCGCTCCGAATGGATCATATTCACTTTCAGCTCTGCGTGTAAATCCTGCCAAACCTTCAGGCTGACGAATTGTGGTCATGCGCTCTCTGCGCCCCGTCAAAATTTTATGTGGATAGGCTTGATGCCCAACATCCCAAATTATTTTATCATGAGGAGTATCAAAAACATAATGCAGCGCAGTTGTCAGTTCAACAACGCCAAGACCAGCACCCAAATGTCCGCCTGTTTTCGATACAGAAGAGATCGTTTCAAAACGTAATTCATCAGCAAATTCTTGCAATTTTTCGCTAGGAATCTTTTTTAAATCCGCTGGATTTTTTACTTGGTCAAGCAGAGGTGTTTTGGAATTTATGTCGGTAATTTTTTCAGGCATTTTTTCAGGCATTTTTTCAGGCATTTTTATCAAAGAATTTGCAAAATCATTTATTAGACTAGATTCTCGCCAAAACTAAATCCTCATTAACTTCTTTTCAACCGACCTTTCGCAAATTGTGAAACAAACTTTAAAACAAATCCTTTCACAGCTTAATTTTTCGAAAGAGTTAAACCTAATTTTCTTAAGCGTTTTTCTTTTCGCCTGTGCCATGGGCATCAATATTGTCACTTTTCCAACCGTGCTGGCTAAAAATCATGTCAGCTCTTTACAAATTGGCCTTGCCTCAACTTGCGATATTTTGGCCGGCATTTTAATGTCATTTTTCTTAAGCAAATTAGTCGCCAAACTTGGGCTAATGAGAACCCTCTTCATCTTCTCAACTCTTTACACTGCAGCCGTTTCTCTAATTTATTTTTATCACGGTTTTTATTTATGGCTGGGCTTTTGCTTCATCATGGGCAGCTCTTGGTTTGCTTATGTAATTACCAGACAAGCTTGGTTAAACAGCCTGCTAACTGACTCTCAGCGCGGCGTGGCTTTAGGAATTTTCAGCATGACGATTTCTGCCGGAATTGCCGTGGGGCCAGTAATTGTGAATTTTTCGGGCGCTGAAAATTATTTATCTTTTTTAATTTCAGCACTTCTTGCCGCACTTTCTTTTAAATCTCTCTCATCAATTAAAAGCAGCTCCAAACCACAAGTTGAATCGCGCCGCATAATTTTAAAAGATTTTTTCAAACATAATCCTCGTTGTTTTTTGGCAAGATTTTTTCTCGATTTTCAATCTTATTTTCTGATAATTTTTACTGTTGTGTTCGGCAAAAAAATTGGCTTCACGCCTGAAAAATCTGGCCTCTTAATCAGCGCTTACATGGCTAGCGGATTTTTCGATGTATTTGTTGGGTTTCTCTTAAAAAAACATAATCCTTACAAGCTTATAAATATTGGCTTCTTGGGCTGTTTAATTTGCTTTTTAATCGTCAGTATTTTTTACAAATCTTATCTTTCTTTAGTAATAGTTTATTTCTTTTTTGGAATGTTTATTGCTTGCATTTATGTCTCAGTTTTCACCATCGCTAATGCTGATTATGAACAAGAAAAATTAGTTGCTGCAAACGCCACTTTCCAATCAATCGGATCAATCGGATCTCTTTTTGGAGGGCTTGTGGGCGGGTATTTAATGAGCCTTTTTGGCGCCGCAGGATTTACCGTAACAATAATTTTAAGCTGCGTTTGTTATTTGAGTTTTTTGGTAATTTACGAAAAAAATATTCCGTTTAAGCCCTCTTTGCAAAAGAGGGTGGATCAAATGCTTTAGCATTTGAGACGGGTGATTCGAAATGTTAAATTCATTATCAATTTAAATATTAATTACGAGCGTATGAAGAGAAATCCTCCGAACTCGCTTGCGCGAGGCCTTTTCGCTAAAAACAGCCATTTAGGCTTTTTTAACTCTCAAAGCCTTTTGCAAAGGAGGCTTTAATAAAATTTAGAATCATGAAAAAAATCTTCTTAACCTTACTAACAATTTTTTCGCTTCTCACCTTTAAAGAAAGCGCTGCCGATCTTTCTGCTGTGCTTAATGGCGCAGATAGCAAAAATATAAAACTCATTAAACAAGCTTCTTATTTATGCAAAAAAAGAAAAACCATTGATGTTTCTTTTTACGAAAATACCGCTGTGCGAGCTTTAGGATCTTTTAATGATTTCACTCCAAATAAAGCAGTCACTTTAGTTTTAAGCGAAGGCTTGCGACTCAATTTGCCTTTGATCAAAAATGGTGACGAATTTCAATATGCCGACCCAAAAGAAGATATAATTTTTGCTGTCCATGAAAATCGTGCTTACTTAAGCGAAAATAATAAAAAAGTTTATGATACTTGTGTTTTATTGGCTTCAGATAATAACGGAGATTTGCCGCAAGCTTATAATAACAGTGAATTTGCTTCAGGCGCTTTTTCAATTCGCTATCCTTCAAATTACAGCATTGATACCAATTACAAACATGAAAAAAATCGCGAATCGAGAAGAAATCGCGAATATGAAAAAAACAAAGAAAAGCGCGATTTTGTGGGTATAAAATTTCACATTTCCTCTCCCGAAAATACTAATTTGCTAACTGAAACTGGTGTTTCAATTGAGCAAATTCACGACTTTGACCGATGCACCACCGAGCTATTTATGGAGGCCAATGACATTGATAAAATCAAGGATAATGGTATTACTTATTTAACCGATTTTGCCAAAGATTTCGATATTTTGGGGCGTAGATATGAAGAAAGAATTTGGGTGATTTACAAATCAGATCCTTGCACCGCCATCAGATATTTCACTTATTACACCAGCATGAGCCGCTTTGATTCTGGTGACAAAATTCACGAATTTGACCGCGCCTTATTAAACAAAACCTTTGACGAAATTAGGCGTTCTTTGGTGTTAAATCAGTAACTGCATCTGCGTCATTTACTTGATAAGCGGGAATTCAGTGCGATTTCGAATCAAAAATATAACAATAAATTTATGCTAAAAAACATAACCTCAATTCTCATCAGCGCCTCAATATTTTTTATTCAAAGCAATTCCGCAAGCGCAATTTATTTCAATAAAATTTCTTTTCTATGTCACGATAATAAAGGCATCAACGCCTCTTTCATTGAAGGCCCTTATTTCGCTGCCACTTCTACAAATAACGCTATTCGCAGCAGCCGGGTTTCTTTAACTTTGAATAATGGCCGCCAATTAATTTTACAAAAATCTCATGCTCAAGATGAAGTAAGTTATAAAAATGAAGATGATAATATTTCTTTTGTAATTCGCGGAAACGGCGCTTTTCTAAAAGAAAATGGCAAAAAAACTTATTCTGGTTGCATCAGACTTGCCGAAAATGCTGAAAAATTACCCCAAAATTATGTTACAGATTTTTTGTCAAATGGCTTTTCAATCCGCTATCCCAAAGGTTATGGCTTGAATAGTGATTATGAAGATGACGGATCAAAATCGGGCAAAAAAGGGCTTTCTGGCATTAAAATAAGTGTTTATGAATCGATGATTGATGGCACAAATTTATTGGTCGATTCTGGAGTTTCTGTGGAGCAAATTCCCAATTCCAGCAGCTGCAAAGCAAGTATGTTTTTTAAAGGAAATGAAAATGCTAACGGCTCGGAAGCAGATGTGGAGGATTTTGGAGTTTTATATTCAGTTGATTCCCGAAAAGATCGCCGCATGAATATCACTTATGAAGAAAAAATTTGGGCGATAAAAAACACCAATCCTTGTACAGCAATTAGATATTTTTTCTATTACAAAAACCCTGACATGCTTGACCCTGACGACAGAATCCGCCAATTCGACCGCGCGGCTTTGAATCAGACTTTTGATGATATTAGACATTCTGTGGTTGTGAATCAGCAGTAACTATTTTGGAAAACTCAAGATCTAATCCCCTACTTTTAAAGGGGGGAGAAATAAATATTATCTCTTAAAAAACACCCACAAAAAAAGCCCCTTTAATTTCCTTAAAGAGGCTTTTTTAAAATATAATATTCTGATGTCGGGAGCCACCACCACGCAAACCCGGCGTGTTACTTCCTATTCCCTTATAAAGGTGTTTTATTCGGAGTAACTCCCGACAAGATTAAGTTTTAACTAAAAAGATTTTTTGACAATAGTTTTTTTACTCTAAATCTCAATTTCTACACAAACAGGACAATGATCCGACGCTTTTTCTTGATCGCGAACTCCTTTATCTTCAATTGTGGCGTCTAAAATTTTATCTGCGGCCAAAGGTGAAGCTAGAAGATAATCAATGCGCAAACCTTTATTATGTTGCCAAGAGCCACCTCGATAATCCCACCAGCTGAAGGCTTGGCTTTCTTGGTTTTTGGCGCGGTAAGAATCGATTAAACCGAGATTTAAAATTGAGCGAAATTTTTGGCGTTCCAGCGCATTAAAACAAACCTGACCTTCCCAACTCTTCGCATCATAAACATCAATCTCTTCTACAGAAACATTGTAATCTCCGCCAAAAATTGCCACTTCGTCATAAGTTAAAATATTTTTTAGATGAGCATTTAGACGATCAAAAAATCTTAATTTGTAATTAAATTTTTCAGTCTCTTCTAATTTTTGATTAGGCAAAATTTCGCCGCCGCCATTTGGCACATAAATTGAAGCCACACGAATTGCAGTGCCGTGAAGAGGAATTACTGCTTCAATATAGCGCGCTTGTTCATCAGAAACTTCATCAAGAAGGGGAAGTTTTTTTACCACATCTTCCATTTTAAATTTAGAAAGAATTGCCACACCATTGTAACTTTTTTGGCCGGAAACGATAGCGTTGTATCCAGCATCAAATAAGGCGCTGAAAGGAAATTCTTGTTCCACACATTTTAATTCTTGCAGGCAAACAATATCTGGATTGGAAGTTTTTAACCAAGCCAGCAAGGCTGGAAGGCGCGCTTTTACTGAGTTTACATTGAAACTGGCTATTTTTATTTTTGGCATTTTTTGGTTTTTTATTTAAAAATTTTTACGATTTTTTTAAGAAATGAACAAGCCGCCACCTGAATAACAACCTGTCATCTCGAACGAAGTGAGATCTCATAAGATTCCTGCTGCCAAACTCATGAGATCTCTCACTTCGTTCGAGATGACAGGTTTTTTATTCGAGATGACGGGTCTGGCCTTACACAAAACCTAACTTCAAATTCTCCAATCTTTTCAACTCATCCCTCATCTTCGCTGCGGCTTCAAAATCTAAATCCAGCGCTTTTTCAAGCATCTCTTTTTTCAAAGTTCCCATTTTTCTGTCAATCAAAGCAAAATCACCAACTCGTGCCAAAGTCACATATCTAGCATATTCTTTTTTAACATCACTCATTTCCACTTCTTCGGTTTTTTTCTTGTTATAAAGATTCGCCAAAGCCGATCCAAAACCTTTATTCGTAGTTGTCGGAATAATTCCATGTTTCTCATTATGGGCAATCTGAATAGCCCTTCTACGATTAGTTTCACTCAAAGCTTTAACAATAGATTTAGTTTCTTTATCAGCGTAAAGAATAACCTTACTTTCTGAGTTTCGCGCGGCGCGACCAATGGTTTGAATCAGTGAAGTTTCGTTACGAAGAAACCCTTCTTTATCCGCATCCAAAATCGCCATCAAAGCACATTCAGGAATATCCAAACCTTCACGAAGCAAATTCACGCCAATCAAACAATCATATTTTCCAAGGCGCAAATCTTGGATAATTTCAATACGATCCATGGTGTCCACATCACTGTGCATATAGGCCACGCTTATGCCGCAATCGGTTAAATAATCGGTTAAATCTTCAGCCATTTTTTTGGTTAAAGTGGTCACCAAAGTTCTAAATCCGCGCTCTTTTGTTTGTCTAATTTCGCCAATCAAATCATCAATTTGGGTCTTGGCTGGTCTGATCTCGCAAATTGGATCGAGCAAACCAGTAGGGCGAATAATTTGTTCAATAAATTTTCCTTCAGTTTTTCCTATTTCATATTTTCCCGGAGTGGCGGAAACAAAAATAGTTTGTGGACGAAAATCTTCCCATTCTGAGAATTTCAATGGGCGATTATCTAGCGCACTTGGCAGGCGAAATCCATGCTGGGCCAAAACTGATTTACGGGCAAAATCTCCTTTATACATGCCATCAACTTGCGGCACTGAAACATGGCTTTCATCCACAAATAACAATGCATTTTTTGGTAAATATTCAAAGAGAGTTGGCGGCGGAGAGCCAGCTGGGCGACCAGTTAAATAGCGAGAATAATTTTCAATTCCGCGACAACTTCCTGTCTCAATTAACATTTCCATGTCATAAGTGGTGCGTTGTTGCAAGCGTTGGGCTTCAAGCGTGTGGCCACTTTTTTCCAGATCATCTAGGCGAATCGCCAAATCTTTTTTAATTGCCATAATAGCACCTTTCATGGTGTCTTGTGGCGTTACATAATGCGAACTTGGGTAAAGAGCTATATCTTTTAGCTTCTGGTAATATTCGCCAGTAAGCGGATCAAGCTCAATAATCTCTTCAATTTCATCACCAAACATCGAAATTCTCCAAGCACGATCATCAAAATGTGAAGGGAAAATATCGATAGAATCGCCAAGCACTCTGAAGTCGTTTCGGCTTAGAACCAAGTCATTTCTCTTATATTGCAAATCTACCAAACGCAGCAAAAGTTTTTGGCGATTAATTGAATCACCAACTTTTAAACGCAGCACCATTGAAGAATAAAATTCAGGCGAGCCAATACCATAAATGCAAGAAACAGAAGTGACCACAATAGTGTCTTTGCGCTCAAATAGCGCGCGCGTTGCCACATGTCGCAAGCGATCAATTTGTTCGTTAATGGCACTGTCTTTTTCAATAAAGGTGTCGGTTTTGGCAATGTAGGCTTCAGGCTGATAATAATCGTAAAATGACACGAAATAGCCAACTTCATTTTCAGGGAAAAACTCTTTCATCTCGCCATAAAGCTGCGCCGCCAAAGTTTTATTATGTGCCATAATAATTGTTGGGCGCTGCGTGGCTTCAATAATATTGGCCATAGTGAAAGTTTTACCAGAACCCGTCACACCAAGAAGCACCTGATCTTGTTCTTTATTTTTTAAACCTCTAAGCAAACTGGCAATTGCTTGCGGCTGGTCGCCAGCAGGTTTGAATTTTGAATGGATTTTGAATTTTTGGGACACAGTTTTTTGAGTAAATTATGAAATTATGGGGGAACGCATTGTCCATTCATAACCTTCAAATTCAAGAGGTAATCTCAATTATCCTTTTGTTATCTTGATGCCTACGCTGGAATGGCTACAAACCCAGTCCAGCTAGTATTTCCCTATAGTAAAGAATTATCGTTGCGCATCTAACTTTCTTTGCATAATTTAAATACTCTAAGCCTATTAATTCATTCTTTGTTATTCCCGCGAAGGCCGAAATCCAGCGAGATTTTATAAAGAGTTCACTTCTAGATTCACGACTTCGCGGGAGTGACAAATTTACTTTCGGGAATGAAAATTTGGCTTTAATACAACACAACTTTCCACATTCATGAAAAAAAACAGCTCTCAAAAAATTCGCCAAAAAATCAGACTCGGTGTAAATATCGACCATGTGGCAACCATTCGCAATGCTCGTGGTGGCTCGCATCCCGACCCAGTGGATGCCGCAATTTTGGCACAAAAATCTGGCGCTCATGGAATTACAATTCATTTGCGCGAAGACCGTCGCCATATTCGTGATGAAGATTTAGTGCGCCTGAAAAAAGAAATTAAATTGCCAATAAATTTAGAAATGGCCGCAACTGAGGAAATGCTAAAAATTGCTCTCAAAACCAAGCCAAATGCGGTTTGCATTGTACCTGAAAAAAGACAAGAAGTGACAACAGAAGGTGGATTGGATGTGGTGAAAAATAGCAAAATTCTAAGCGAGATGATTAAAAAACTTCGCGCTAAAAAAATCAGAGTTTCACTTTTTATTGACGCTGATGAAAAACAAATTCGTGAATCAAAAAAAATTGGCGCAGATATTGTGGAACTTCACACTGGAGAGTTCTGCCATCAGAAAGGTAACAAACAGAAAGCTGAATTTTTAAGAATAGAAAAATCGGCACAACTTTCTGACAGCTTAGGTCTAGAATGCCACGCTGGACATGGCTTAAATTATGAAACAGCTAAAATAATTTCTAAAATTCCCCAAATTATCGAATTAAATATTGGTCATTTTTTAATTGGCGAAGCTGTTTTTGAAGGGCTTTTTAAGGTGATTAAAAAAATGCAAAAGGTGATTAAAAGGCCTTAAGTTTTTAGAATCTCAAATACTACATAATCAACCAATTAATAGGAAAAACATGGCAATTAAAAATATCAATGCTGCAACATTAAAAACATGGCTAGATAACAAAGAAGCGATTGTGGTTGATGTTAGAGAACCTTCAGAACATGCGGCAGAAAAGATCAGCGATGCTAATTTGGTTCCTCTTTCAACTTTGAATAAGAAATCACTTCCTCAATGCGAAAATAAAAAATTAGTTATTCATTGTCGCTCTGGAAAACGCAGCCAAGCAGCTTGTGAAAAATTATTGGCCGAAGATGCTAATTTAGAAATTTATAATCTCGAAGGTGGAATTTCATCTTGGGCAGCAGCTGGTCATGAAGTTAAATCTTCAGGAAAATTTTTCTTACCCCTAGATCGTCAAGTGCAAGTGACCGTTGGACTTGGAATTTTAAGCGGAAGTTTGCTTAGTTATTTCGTAAATCCGTCATTTATTTTTCTGCCCATAATATTTGGCACTGGCTTGATTTTTGCAGGCCTCAGCGGCTATTGCGGCCTTGCAATGTTAATAGCTAAAATGCCTTGGAATCAAAAATCTGGACAAATGATCACATCTTGTTCGATCAAATAACATGATAGTAATTGGCTATTTTAGCAGTTTTAATGGGAA
>CAMCME010000044.1 GCA_945875925.1 Rickettsia typhi
TCTATTGATCGCATTAGCTTCATCTTTTTGGTAAAAATTAAAACTTAAAAAAACCAGCGGTATATTGATACAGCAAGTTTTTTTAAGTTTTAATTTTCCCTCAAAAATACTTTGCTACTGCGATCAATAGATTTTTAGTTTGGTATAGATGTCATCCCCGCGAAAGCAGGGATGACATCGAGGACTTGATTATTATTTTGTGGAAGGATTATTTTTAGGCTCTTTCAAAGACTTCGCCACTTCAGGTGGCATATATTTTTCATCATGTTTCACCAATAATTCGCTTGAAAAAAATTCATTTTTCTCAGCATCAAATTTTCCCTTCGCAACCACGCCCTGACCTTCTCTGAATAATTCTGGTAACAATCCGCTATAATTAATTTTTAGCTCTGTTTGTAAATCTGTAATTACAAAAATGGTGGTTGAAGCATCAATTTTATTCACGCTGTCTTTTACAACTAATCCCCCAACTCTGATTTGTTTTTGTGAAGTTTTTTTAATAGTTTCTGGCGCTTTTAATTCGGAAGGAGCGTAGAAAAATACAATATTGTCGCGGAAATTTGAGATTACAAAAATCAGCGAGATTACAGAAATTAAAAAAATCGATCCGACAAAAATTAACCTTTTTCTTTGACGATTATTTTTCATTAGAAATTTTTTGGAATTTGGATTTTGTAGTAAAATATTTATATAAAACCACAGCTGAGAATCCGCCAATAGCAACTATTGCAACTGTGTAGGCTGCTAAAACATAATTTGAATAATCGGACAAATTTTCCATAAATAATGATAAGAATTTTTAAGATGGTTGAGAATGCTGAATGTGCAGGCTTTGAAATAATAATTACAACTTGCAAAATAAAAGCCATTTCTTATCTTGCCCCGCTCGCGTTTTTAAATTCCCATATGCCTGAATAGCTCAGTTGGTAGAGCAAAGGATTGAAAATCCTTGTGTCGCTGGTTCGATTCCGGCTTCAGGCACCACACTTTCAAACCTCTCTTAACGAACCAGACTCATTTTTTCTTGCGATGCTAAAGCAATCGCGCGGGTTCGATTCCGGCTTCAGGCACCACACTTTCAAAATATAAAATTAACAAACTATCTGTCATCTCGAGCGTAAGCGAGAGATCTCTTTAGTTTGTTTGCAATAGCCTCATGAGATTTCTCTCTTACGCTCGAAATGACGGGATGGCTCGAAAGACAAGCTAGCTAGTTCATCACAATCACAGAAACATTTCTTCCGCAGTCTTTTTCTTCACGATGTGTTGATCTTCTAAAACTAAAAAATTCATTTTCATTTTTATAAGTATCTATTCCAGAATTTATAATTTCAGAAACCCCAGCTTCTTGTAATTTTTTTATCACATAAGAAGGCAAATCGAACAAGTATTTACCTGTAGTTGCGCCATTCACAAAAAACTTTTTATTGCTCGCAGCATCTTTCAAAAAATCATCAAAAAATTCTTGAGAAACTTCGTAAGAAGCTTGGGCAATCATTGGGCCGATAATTGCGGTGATATTCTTGGCACCTAAATTTTTCATTTCCTCAACCACTCTTTTTGCAACGCCTAAAATTGCGCCGCGCCAGCCAGCATGAGCCACGGCGATGATATTATTTTCTTCATCAAATAGCACAATTGGTGCGCAATCGGCGGTGAAAACAGCTAAAACAACATCTTTCAAATTAGTCACAATGGCATCTGCTTTTGGCAAATTTTGCGTGCCGTAAATTTTATGTTTTTCATCAACCACCACCACTTCATGGCCGTGAATTTGATTTACAAAAAGCAAAGCCTCATGGTGAAAGCCTTTAGTTTCAAGCTTTTGAGTGGCATCTTCTCTATTTAATAAAGCGCGATCAATTATGCAGTCTTTGCCGAAAAAATGATGTTTTATTTTCATAATTGTGACCTGAAATATTGAAATTTGGCTAAATATTCTTGAGGGTTTTTGATTTTTACTAAAGAATCTTTGGGAGTAAAAAATGAGTCATGAAGCCTTGTTAATAGGAATCTTATGGCGGCTGCAACTAAAGCAGTTTTTAAGAAATTTAACTCTTTGTCAGAGAATTTTCTGATTTGGCTATAACCATTCATCATTTGATCAAATTTATCTTGTTCAAAATTATTTTTCTCATCAAAGCACCAAGCATTAACAGTGATGGCGAAGTCGTAGATTAAAGCGTCAGTGGCGGCGAAATAGAAATCGATAATGCCGCTAAGTTTCGTTTTATTATCTTCATATTTGAAAAAAACATTATCTGGAAAAAGGTCGCCATGCACCGCAGCAACAGGAAAATTACTTGGTAAATTATCTTGCCAATTTTTCTCTAAAAAATCTAAAGCGCTTAATATTTCGGTGCTTAAATTTTTTTGATAATCTTCAACCAAATGTTCAAACTTAGAAAATAAAGCTCTAAAGCCATTTACACCTAATTCATTTTGGCGCTGCATTTGAAAATCTAAAGCTGCTTCGTGAAGCTGAGCTAAAGCTTTGCCAACTTCAAAACAATGATCCAAAGTGATGTTGTTGTAATAACCATCTTCCATCGGATTTAAAGTTTCGCCGCTTAAAAAACTAACTATGGAAGATTTTTTATCTTTCAGATCGATGATTGAAAAGCCTTGATTATCAAGGATTGGGCGCGGGCAGCAAACACCTTTATTTGCTAAATGTAATTTTAAATTAATGAAAAAAGGCAGCTGAGATTTATCAATTCGCGACTCAAAAATTGTTAAAATATAGCGTCCAGTTTCTGTATATATAATGAAATTTGAATTGTCGATTCCGGCGATTATTTCTTTAAAACTGATTAATTTTCCTAGTGAATAATGAAGTAGATGATTTTCGATTTCGGCTGCTGTGAGCCTTGTATAAACTGCCATTTTATTTATTTAATTGGGAAGTGCTGAAGAGATTATTTTTTGTCGTCTTGAATTTCTTGATATTTGTTCCAGCCCTTTTGCCAATTGGCGTTAGACTTAACATTTTTTGACCAAGAAGAAGATTTATTTTGAGGATCTTGAGATTTTTGGTGAAAAGAATCGACCTTTTCTTGGAACTTTTTTTCTTCGCCTAAAAGCTTAACTTGTTTGGCTACTTCAATTGTATGAGCCGTAATTTTTGGATCGATTTTTGATCTGATTTTTGGGTTGAATTTCTTTTCTATAAAATTGGTGGTATTGGCAAAAAAATCCATGACTTCAGCAGTGGTGAAGTTTCCGCTAGTGCGCACATTGCGTGACATGCTTAGTAATTCAAAATAGCGGGCAAATAATTCTGAGATAAATTGATGTTCAGGATAGACCCTTAAAGCGTCCACCATCAATCTTTTTATTTCACCTTTTAAAGCGATGTTTTGTGGTTCGCGATTTTTCATATCAAGACCAATAGATTTGCGAAATTCTTCGCCCAAAATTGGATCTTTTTCTCCTATATTAAGTCCGCCTTCAAAATCCCAAGCATGGGCCATTTCATGGGCCATAAGGTTGTGGGTTAATTGTCTGAGAATTATTTTTTTCTTAATTGAACTAGAAAAAGTACCAAAAATTTTATTATAGGTCTTGTTTTGTTCAGTTAAATAACAACCCAAATTAGTGTCCCAACCTTTGATAATTTTGACTTCAAAGGTTATGTCTTTTTGGGCAGTTTTGGTGGCAATTAAATCAAGACCATCTTTAAAAAGTTCAATGCGATAAAGATCGCAGAATAATTTGGTAAATTTATCCGTGTTATTTTGGCCTTCGAACGAGAGTTGTGGTGCAAATATATTTTTTATGATTTCAGACATTAAAATATTTTATTACTTTTTAAGAGGCTTGCAATATAGCTCTAGGCGATGTCCAACTAATTCAAAACCTTTTTCACGAGCAATTCTTTCTTTTAATTTTTCTAATTCATCACTGAAAAATTCATGAACTTGATCAGTTGTAATATCAACTAAATGATCATGATGTTCTTCTTCTTCAATTTTCTCGTATCTAGCGCGACCCTTTCCACCAAAGTCGTGCTTGGCAATCACAGATAATTCTTCAAACATTTTTACGGCGCGATAAACAGTTGCAATTCCTATTTTTTGATTAATTTTAGAAGCGCGTCTGTAAACCTCTTCAACATCTGGGTGATCTTTACTATCTGAAATTACGCGGGCGATAATTCTGCGATTTTCAGTAAGTTTAATTTTTTTCTCTTCGCAGAGTTTTTCAATTTGTGATGTCATAAATTTGATTGTGATTTAAGTATCGGTTCAGATGCAAGTAAGCTCTGAATTGGTATAGGTTATTTCTAATTTTGTAATTTGTGAATGACTAAATCTGGATGTTAGCGACCTTTAAAATATTAAATCACATCTTGTTTAAATTGAACTTTATTTTTTAGAAAGCCCTAGATAATTTGTAGCGATCAATATCTCTCCTCGCCTTCAAAATAGCGCAACTTATCACAGGTAAAAATGACTAAATCTCGTAGAAAAATTATCGAAGAAGCTTCTAATTCTTTAACTTTTGATGATGTTTTATTAAAGCCAGCCTTCTCCGATGTACTTCCAGCAGATGCTCAAACCAAAACTAAAGTTACTAAAAATATCGAATTAAATATTCCGATTATTTCTTCGGCGATGGACACTGTTACCGAAAGCCGTTTGGCAATTGCTTTGGCGCAATGTGGTGGCATGGGTTGTATTCATAAAAATCTTTCGATCAAAGACCAATCTGACGAAATTAGAAGAGTTAAAAAATTTGAATCAGGAATTGTAATTAATCCTTTAACCATCAATCCAAATCAAACTTTGGCTGATGCACTTTTTATTATGAAAGAATATGGAATTTCAGGAATTCCTGTGGTGAAAGAAGGCGGCAAAAGTTTGGTTGGAATTTTAACTAATCGCGATGTGCGTTTTGCTGTGGACAAAAAACAGCCAGTGAGCGAATTGATGACTAAGGGCGAATTGATTACTGCCAAAGCCAATATTGGCAAAACTGAAGCGCGTCATCTTTTACATAAAAATAAAATTGAACGAATCATCATTACTGACAATGACGGTAATTGTGTGGGTTTGATTACTGGTAAAGATTTGGAAAAAAATAAACAATTTCCAAATGCTGCCAAAGATGAAGAAGGCCGACTTTTAGTTGCTGCGGCAACTGGTGTTGGCAAAGACGGAATTAAAAGAGCTGAGAGCTTAATTGAAGCGGGCGCTGATGTTATTACAATTGATACGGCTCATGGACATTCTAGCGGTGTTATTGAAACAATGCGCTATTTGAAAAAGATGTATCCAAAACAAGATTTTATTGCCGGAAATATTGCCACTTCTGAAGCGGCAAAAGCTTTGATTGATGTTGGGGCGGATGCGGTGAAAGTTGGTATTGGCCCGGGATCAATTTGCACAACTCGCATTGTTGCAGGTGTCGGCGTGCCGCAATTATCAGCTGTGATGGATGTGGTTGAACTTTGTAACAAACTTAACATTCCAGTAATTTCTGATGGTGGAATTAGATTCTCAGGCGATTTAGCAAAAGCAATTGCAGCTGGTGCTTCTTGCGTGATGCTTGGTGGATTATTGGCGGGAGCCGAAGAAACACCTGGTGATATTGTGCTTTTCAAAGGCAGATCTTACAAAGTTTATCGTGGCATGGGTTCGCTTGGCGCAATGGCTCGTGGTTCAGCAGATCGTTATTTCCAACAAGATATTACTGATAAATTAAAGCTAGTTCCAGAAGGTGTTGAAGGACGCGTGGCTTACAAAGGGCCAGTTTCTGATATTGTTCATCAATTGGTTGGTGGTTTGAAATCTGCGATGGGATATACTGGATGCGCAACTATTGAAGAGATGCGTAAGAATTGCACTTTTGTGAAAATCACTAATTCTGGTTTGAAAGAAAGTCATCCTCATTCGATCACAATCACTTCTGAATCTCCAAATTATACTACAGAAAATTAGAAGATTTTAGATAAGAAATTTTCAGCATCGCTTTTAATCAAAGCAATTTTCTCAGGTGTCATTTTGTGTAAAGTGCTGTAAATCATGCTCAGGCGCTGGTTCTTTTTTAGCTTGTCGTAATTTCGCATCAGAAAATCCCAATATAAATAATTAAACGGACAAGCATCAGTGCCGTTTTTTTCGCTAACTTTATAAACACAATTTGAGCAATAATCAGACATTTTATTAATGTAAGATCCGCTTGAGGCGTAAGGTTTGCTGCCCAAAACTCCGCCATCGGCAAATAAAATCATGCCCGAAACATTTGGCAATTCAACCCATTCAAAAGCGTCGGCGTAAACGATTAAATACCATTCGTTAACAAAACGCGGATCAATTCCCGCAATCAAAGCAAAATTACCCAAAACCATCAAGCGTTGAATGTGATGAGCGTAAGCGTGTTTTTTAGTTTCGCTGACGCATTGCTTCAAACAGTTCATTTCAGTTTTGCCGCTCCAATAAAATTCTGGCAAATTGCGTTTGGCATCAAAGAAATTTTCGCTTTTGTAATTGGGCATTTTCAGCCAATAAATTCCGCGCACATATTCGCGCCAGCCCAAAATTTGGCGGATAAAACCTTCAACCGCATTAAGCGAAGCAAGACCATCAAAGTAAGATTTTTCTGCCAGCTTTACGCATTCAAGCGCTGACAACAAACCAACATTAAGATAAAAACTAATATGCGAATGAAACATCCAAGCCTCACCCTCAATCATGGCATCTTGATAATCGCCAAAAAATTTCAGCCTTTGTTCTAAAAAAAGCTGGAGCGCTTGCAGCGCCTGAGCGCGATTCACAGCAAAATGGAAAGGCTCAAGATCGCCAAAATGGTCGGGAAATTTTTTAGCAACTAATTCGATAACTTCTTTAGTGATGACATCGGGCGAAGAATGATAAGTGTCGGGAACGCTTAATTTATTTTTAGGAAATTTACGATTTTGCGCATCAAAATTCCATTTGCCGCCAATTGGTTTATCGCCATCCAGCAAGACACCATATTTTACGCGCATTTGGCGATAAAAATATTCCATTCGCAACTCTTTGCGATTTTTTGCCCAAGCCGAAAATTCTTGATGAGTTGCTAAAAAGCGATCATCAGCGTGAATTTCAAGCGGCACAGAAATTTCTTTTTGCAAATTAAGCAATTCTTGCAACAGCCTGTATTCTGAAGGCTCGGTGACAATAATTCGCTCTGGGCTGTAAAGCGCAATTGCCCGTTTTATTTCGCCAACAATCGATCCCGAATTTTGCCCATCATCAAGTTTACTATAAAAAACCTGATAATTTTTCTGCCGCAATTCCTGCGCAAAATGCCGCATCGCCGACAACACAAACGCAATTTTTTTCTTATGATGCTTCACATAAAGACACTCATCCATAACCTCAAACATCAAAACCACATCACGCTCAGATTCAATCCCCGCAAGCGCCGAAACCCCATGACTAAGCTGATCCCCAAGAATTAAACGCAGTGTTTTGGTCATTAATCACTTCTCCTATTAGAAATCTCCGCCGCAATCAACTTCGCCTGATTCAAAACAGTTTCAGTTGCTAATTTCTGCATATCTGGCGGATAGCCAAACTGGCGCAAAACTCTCTTCACAATAATTCTTAACTTTGCCTGAACGCTTTCTTTAATCGTCCAATCAATCGTAGCGTTTTGTTTAATTTTTTCGGCCAGAACAACTGCCAATTCGCGCAGCTTGTCTTTTTGCATCAATTCTCTAGCGCTGTCGTTATCTGCAACTGCGGTGTAAAAGGCATATTCAAAATCTGACAGTCCCATTTCTTGCGGCTCTTTATCGGCTGTTTGAATTTCTTTACTCAGCTTAATCAACTCATCAATAACTTCTGCCGCAGTGATAATTTTGTTGTGATATTTCTTAATCGAATTTTCCAACATTTCCATCAAGCTTTTGCTTTGAACCAAGTTCTTTTTGGCGCGCGATTTTATTTCGTCGTTTAAAAGTTTTTTCAAAGTTTCTAACGCCAAGTTTTGATGTTCCATGCCTTTAATTTCGAGTAAAAACTCTTCCGACAAAATTGAAATATCGGGCTTCTTAATTCCCGCCGCATCAAACACATCAACCACTTTGCTTGAAACCAAAGCCTCGTCAATCACTTGCCTAATTGCAGTTTCAATTTCTGCGTCACTTTTTCCACCAGCTGAACTTTCAAACTTTGCCAACCTTGCTTTTATGGCTTGGAAAAAAGCCACTTCGTCTTTTGCTTCCATTGCTTGGATCTGTGGAACTGCAATTGCAAAGGCTTGCGACAATTTTGCCACTTCATCAAGAAAACGCTTCTTGCCGTTTTCCAAACCCAAAATGTGGTTTTCGGCACCCAAAATTACCGACAATTTTTTTGATGTATCCGCATCAAAATATTCTTCATATTCAAAACCATGAAACATCTGCGAAATAACTTCTAAATTTGTAAGCATCATCTGCACCGCTTGCTCTTGCGCAATTGCCGGATCGCCCTTCCCGCCGCTGTCGCAGTAAAATGACAAATCCTTTTTCAAATCTGAAGCAATGCCCAAATAATCAACCACCAATCCACCAGTTTTGTCTTTGTAAACGCGATTCACCCGCGCAATTGCCTGCATCAAATTGTGGCCCTTCATTGGCTTGTCGATGTAAAGCGTGGTAATTGAAGGCGCGTCAAAGCCAGTCAGCCACATGTCGCGCACAATCACCAATTTCAATTCATCTTGCGGATTTTTCATGCGCTGCGCCAAATCTCTTCTTTGCTCTTTTGTGGTGTGATGTTTCGCCATTTGTGGACCATCACTTGAAGAGGCGGTCATTATCACTTTGATTGCGCCTTTGTTTAAGTCGTCGCTGTGCCAATCGGGTTTTAATTTAATGATCTCGGCGTAAAGCTCGGCGGCGATGCGGCGCGACATTGAAACAATCATGCCTTTGCCATCAAAAACTTGTTGGCGCGCTTCAAAATGCGAAACAATGTCTTTGGCAATATTTCGCACGCGATCTTCGCTGCCAATTAAAGCCTCAAGCTGTGTCCATTTTGCTTTGGCTTTCCCAGTTTCTGACAAATCTTGTTTTTCTAAATCTTCATCCAGCTCTTCAACCAGCTTTTTGCCCTCATCGCTTAAGTTAATTTTAGCAAGTCGGCTTTCGTAAAATATCTTCACCGTGGCGCCGTCATTCACCGCTTGGGCAATGTCGTAAACATCAACATAATTTCCAAAAACTGCCGGCGTGTTCACATCCGTGCCTTCAATTGGCGTTCCCGTAAATCCAAGATAAGTGGCGTTTGGCAAAGCGTCGCGCATATATTTGGCAAAGCCATAAACCACTTTTTTGCCAATCACATTTCCGCTCTCGTCTTTGTCATCAATAGTTTTGGCGTGAAAACCATATTGCGTGCGGTGCGCCTCATCGGCAATCACCACAATGTTTTTGCGGTTTGATAATTCTTCAAAAACATTGCCCTCCGTGGGCTGAAATTTTTGAATTGTAGTAAACACCACGCCGCCTGACGCCACCTTTAAAAGCCTTTTTAAATCTTCGCGATTTTCTGCCTGAATTGGGTCTTGCCTTAGTAATTCTTTTGACGCGGCAAAAGTGTCAAAAAGCTGATCGTCCAAATCATTGCGATCAGTAATTACAAGAATTGTCGGATTATCTAAAGCCCTCACCAACTTAGCCGCCGTAAACACCATCGAAAAACTTTTGCCACTTCCTTGCGTGTGCCAAATCACCCCGCCTTTTCTGTTTCCACCTTCTGAAGTTGCCAATTTCACCGAATCCACCGCCTTATTCACCGCGTAATATTGATGATAAGCCGCCAATTTTTTTACCGTTTCAATTCTAACAATTTTGGTTTTTGGATCTTCAAAAGATGATTTTTCAAAAACAATAAAGCTGCGCACCAAATCAAGCAGCGTGGCCTTGCCCAGCATGCCGTTAATTAAAATTTCAAGCTCACCAATTAATTTTGAAGCAATCACTTTTCCATCAGCACTTTTCCAATTCATAAACCGGCTAAAGCCCGCCGACAAAGACCCAGCTTTAGCTTCCAGCCCATCCGAAATAACCAGCGCCGCATTATAAACAAAAAGTGAAGGGATAATTTCTTTGTAAGTTTGCAGCTGTTTGTAAGCCGAATTTAGCGTGGCATTTTCATCAACGGCGTTTTTCAGCTCAAGCACCACCAGCGGCAAACCATTCACAAACAAAATAATGTCAGGGCGTTTATTGCCAAGGTCAGACAAAATTGTAAATTGGTTAATCGCAAAAAATTCGTTATTGTCAGCATCGTCAAAATCCACCAACCACACCAAATCACCCCGAGTGGCACCATCTTTTTCATAACTCACCTTCACACCATTTGTCAGCATGCGATGAAATTCTTCATTGGCAGCAATTAAATCGGGAGACGCAATTCTTAGAACCTGACGCAAAGCATCTTCACCCGATGCGGAAGGAATTTGCGGATTAATCCTCTCAATCGCCTTCTTCAAAATTGATACCAAAACAACTTCTTCAAAACTTTCCCGCACAAAACCCGCGCCAGAATTTTCAACATCTGGCGCAATGTCTGGTCCGTAAAAATATTGATAACCCTTCTTCTCAAGAAGCGAGATGGCGAAATTTTCGATTTGGGATTCGGTTATTTTTGTCATATCTAAAATTGTAAATATTCATCATCGACAACCATCTTGTTTTCTATCTCGATTTTTAAATCGTTCAGAAAAGTTGGGATGTAATCTGGATTTCTTTCTAAAATTCGTTTAACAACAAATCTTGCCACCTGACCTTTCTGAGTTTTTGGCCTCGGCTTTATAACTTCTTTTGCTTCACTCTCATATTCCTGCCACTTTACATCATCATTAAAATCTTTCTTTAAGGCAGCTTCAAAATCCTTTTCAAAAACAAATAGATTTTGATTTTTCGTTTCTATTTTTTTGATCTTAGAAATATCATTTTCTATCACCTCTTTTTCACATCCAAAACATTCGGCAATGTTTTGATTACCATCAGAGTCGCTGTCGAATACCACTGATACCTTTATTCCAAAAGATTTGAACAATCTCCAATATTTTGGTATTTGGTTTTTCCCCTCCACTCCAACAATTGAAGTTCCAGAGGAAGAATAATTAAACCCAATCCTCTCAAAAAGGATCGGCAAACAAAGCTCTTCTGTATCGCCCTCAACTAAAACTAGGTGCTTAGCAAAAAACCCCTCGTTTAACCTATAGTCAGAAGTTGTGGCATAAAATTCTTTTATGTTTTCAACATTCACCTTGTTACTTGGAACACCAGTTTGAATTGAAAAATCAACGAGCTCTTTTTCCGATACAGCATTGATTTTTGTACCCTCTTTTGAATTTTTAGAAACTATACCAATTGATGAAAATTCTTCTGTTGATAAAAAATCTGGCGAGTGAGTTGTGTAGATAATCTGAATATTACTATCTCTGACTATTTCTTTAAATATTTGATACAGATGTCTTCTTGCTTGTGGATGCAAATATATTTCAGGCTCTTCAATAGCTAAAATTCCAGTAGCACCTTTCTTAAAATTTTTTGCATAGCTTCTAATTAAAGCAAAAAGCATCAGAGATTTGTTACCTTCTCCTAATTCAACAGGATCTATATCAAACTCATGATTCACCGAAGAATCATTCGCTAAGATATTTATTGTTCTAAAATAATTCAGGGGAGAGAAGGCTTTAAAATCAACCTTAAGCCTATATGGAGAATCGGATTGAAGTTCATTAAAAAAATCTGAAAAATCTTTTTTAAAATTCACAAATCCTTCCACTTTATCAAGCTCATCCATTATCTCACCAAACTTTCTGCCAAGATTTGATTTTGTTTCAGAGCTTATTTTGTCGTTAAATGATTTCGAAATTTTACCCATCAACTCATAGCTTCTGAACTGCATATTTTTTGACAGATCCCTATTGGCTACCAAGTATGTACAAGGAAAATCTTCTTTTACACTTGAGCCAAAAGGCATTTTTGTTTTATAAGTTCGGTTTTGATAATAAGTTGGCCACTTATTATTCTCTTTCTCATCCAGCAAAACAGCCTTTCCGTCATCAAACAAAATCTCAATTTCAATCTTATTCGCTTTATCCTTCATAAAACGATCATTTAGCTCTGCTTTCTCTCCAGAAAACCAAGAATCACCCAAAATATTATCTATCGCTCTAAGTATATTTGACTTACCTGCATTATTAGGGCCAACCAATGCTAAAATTCCACTCTCGGGAAAGATTATGGTTTCCTCTTTTACTGATCTGAAATTTTTTATTTTAATTTCTCTTATCTTCACGACCTCTTCCTCTCATTTATCTTAACAACAATTTCTCCATTCATCAACTTTGGCAAAAGTTGTTCGCGGAGCTTTTCTAAATTCCTAATTTGCTTTTGATTGAGTTTTATTTTTTCAAAAATCCGACCTACTTCTTGATCAAATTCCTCAGTACTACTTGGCATCAAAAACTTCATTTCTTTAAAACTAGTTTTTGATATTTCTTCGAAGGTTGATCCATTGCCGGCATTCTTTATTTCATCCATATTTGCCTTACACCAAAGAAACATGAAATAGTTTGAAATTTCTTTATCACATACAATTGCGATATAGCCCTGATTGATTGCAACCAAAATTTCCGAAATCGCCAAATATCCAATTGGAGCTCGAGAAGACATTAAGACAGTACCAACCGGCATAAGTCCTGACCCAATCTCTGACAATCCCTTTTCTGTAATTTTTCGTTCAGTATTAAATAAAAAAACTCCGACATGATTTGATAAATCTCTAGGGGATGTCCAATTTATATCACCATTCCAATATTCTGGATTTTTAGTACTAGGAGTTGTTCCACCTTTTATACTAACAACATCTCCGACCGATAGCTCCTCCCAATCATCTTGGGCGTTGTCGATGAAGTGGTGGCGGAAGAGGGTTTCGGCTAGTTGTTCTAGGGTTTTGTTTTGTTTGTGTAGTAAGTCGATTTTGTCATCCAAACTTGTCAGCACCTCGGCAATTGCCTTTTGCTCTGGAAGTGGTGGAAGTGAAATCTCGATATTTTCAAAGTCAGTTTTGTTTAATATTGGAACTGCAGTTCCGTCACTTCCCGCTACTCTAAGAGTTTCATATAACTCAACGGTTGAGTAATAGAGGTAATCAGAATTTATAACTGATTCATTTGGTATGATCGCATTTATTTGCTGGTTCGTAACACAAGGTAATGCACTGATTACAGTCTTTCCCATGTCAGATCCAATGCATGTCACTAAAACTGATTTTGGTGGCAGTATTCTATTTTTTTGCCTTTCTACGCCAATTTTTGAAAGTTTTCTGATGCTTGAATAAGCCTTGTTGCGATAGTTTTTGTAATCAGATGGAGTAATAAAAAGCACTTCATCTCCCCAATCTTCTGGATCATTCATTGATGGAGTTTTGCCGGTTATTACTTTTCCAATTTCTTTAATTTTACACTCTTTCCAATTACTCATTTTTTAACCTCAAATAAGGTTCAAATTTTTTTTCTAATGTAACTGGTAGGCTCCAAAAGTATTCTATCATAGCTTTATACTTCGGCATTTCGTTGCGAGTTTTTTCTGGGTAAAGGGGTTTGCCATCAGCTTTAAATGCAGCTATTTCTCGGTATTTTTCTTCAACATCATCAATCAAAGATTTTATCTCGATTCCAAATAAAAAATGCTTGGGCTTTATCTTGTTAAAAAAGAGATCACTTAATTCATCAGACCAACCTTTTTCGATATTCATCAAATTACAAAAGTTTAAAAACTGATTATAAACCTCAAACCTTTTGTCATATAAATCATCATTGCGCTTTCTTTTGGAAATTTGGTTTTGCTGATAAGTAAAATATACTGCAAAACCAGATAATAAAATTGGCATTAAGGCTGCAAAAACATCAATCCAATCTTTTTCATTATTACAGAAATTTATAAAATTATTCATCCCCACCTCCATTTTTTAACTTCTTATCCCCCAAAACCTTCTTCACATCACGATCAAAATCACTTTCAAAATTTTGATCTTGGTTGGCAGAAAATTTCTCAAATTCTTCTTCAGCAAAACTTTTAGCAATTTCGGCGGAAACCTTGCCGGCATTGGTTAAAATCTCTTGTTCGTTAAATTGTAAAAAGGCGTTTAGTTTGTTTGACCAGTCTTTCATGGTCATTGCTTGGTGGTTTTTGGCCTGATTTTCGGCGTAGTCTAGATACATTGAAACGATTAGGTTTAGGCTGTCTAACTCGTCTTCGTTTAAGAAATTTTTGGCAATTGAAACATCGCTTTTGCGGATCTTTCCCAGTGGAGAATTTTTCCAGTTGGTTAAGCCCATATTTTCTTTTTGGCTGCTGGCTCTTAAGTGGATTATTTCAGCAGCGGTGTTGCCAGTGATTGCGAAGTGTAGTTTATTTTGAACGGTGGCGAAGAAGTCTGCTGTGTCTTGGTTTTCTGGGTTGTAGTCGATGCTGCACTGCGAGTAAATATCGGTGATTTTTTGATAGAATCTGCGCTCAGAGCTTCTGATGTCGCGAATGCGTTCTAACTGCTCATCAAAATAATCTTTGCCAAAAATTTTTCTTGGGTCTTTTAAGCGCTCATCATCCATGGTGAAGCCTTTGATGATATATTCCTTCAAGCGCTCAGTTGCCCAAATGCGAAAATGCGTGGCCTGAGTTGAATTGACGCGATAGCCAACTGAAATAATGGCATCGAGATTGTAGAACTCAATTTCACGATTAACACTACGCCCACCTTCATCGCGAACTTGTGCAAATTTTGCACAAGTTGCTTCTTTATTTAACTCCGCTGTTTCAAAAATGTTTTTTAAATGCTTGGTAATAACCGTGCGATCAACCCCAAACAATGCGGCGATTTTTTCTTGAGTTAACCAAATATTTTCATCACGCAGAAAAATTTCGACCTTCACTTTGTTATTCGGCGTTTTGTAAAGCAGAAATTCGGTGAAAGTATTTTCTAAAGATTGGGGCTTTTTTTTGTTAATTTTAGTCATGTTTTTTGGTGATTGGTTTAGTAGGTTTTTCTTCTCTCTTTAAAAGCATTAAAACCAAACCAACCATTTTATCTTTTTCTTTGGGGTTGGATTCGGCGATTAAAATTGTCACGCTGGCCAAGGTTTCGGGGCTGATTCTGTCTAAAAATTGCAGGCCGGATTTTCTTAAAAACCAGATGAAAGCAAATGCTCCCGATCTTTTGTTGCCGTCGTTGAAAGGGTGATTTTTGACGATGAAGTAAATTAAGTGTGCCGCTTTTTCTTCCAAACTCGGATAAACATCTTCACCAAAGGCGCTTTGAAAAACATTGCCCAAAATTCCTTCTAAAGC
>CAMCME010000045.1 GCA_945875925.1 Rickettsia typhi
TAAACCACATCAGAAAACTACTGAAGCTCGGAAAGCTAAAGAATTTTTTGATCCAAATTTTATTCCATTTGCTGGAGATTTTTTTACTAAAAATTTATCGAGTTAAGAGTTGTTAGGTTGGGGAGTTGGTTCTTCAGCGTGGACTAAATCTTCACAAAATTCATCTATTAAAATATAAGGAACTCTTTGCACCAAAGCGGCATGAATTTCCTTTAGTTGTTCTGAATTATTGAATTTTGGACTGGGATAGGCCATAGGATATTTCATCAAAAGTTGGAATGCTTCTTAAATGCTCTTCCATTTGAAATAAAGACTTCTCTTCGTCAGATACTGATTTTATTCTCTTACTTTTCTTATTCTTTACGCCTTCTAATTCTACAGTAACATGATTACCTGAACGGGGAGTGAAAGATAAAACAGGATCGCGCTTTTTTAAATGATAACCACTTAGTTGCTAAACAGACATGGTTATTGGCTTTGTTGAATAGTGCTGGCTATTTTCCGTTATAATTCCTTTCCCTTTTGCGATAAAAGTTCTGTCTTTGTAACTTTGTGCTATTTCCTTAATTGGATCGCAACCATCTTTCTTCACATCATCTAAACATTGTATTGCCTCTATTCCCAAATCTCTCAAATTAGAAACGCAGGTAAGCAATTTCTTTTCATCATATTCAATTTTGTTGGCATGTTCATGTAGATGGGTGCATTCGTGAATAATTAACCCTATAACAAACTAAATATCTTTAGTTTATTATAGTTACCAAATTTTTTTACATCTCTTGCCAAATGCAGCGAGCCGCAAATTACAACGCGGCATGGTTCATGATTTACAGATTTCGCAATGTGGTAAAGTGCATCTAAAAGATCATCGGCGGCGAAAGATTTTATTCCAAGCGACTCAATCATCTCAAAAATAACTTGTGATTTTTCAGGATTTGGTTCGCCGTCAACTCTTACGGCTACTATTTCCTCAGCAATATTTGTGAATTTCTCTAAGAAAGATTTTTTACATTTTCCCTTGCTGAAGCCAACAATCATGAAAGTCATTTTTTCTTTTTCAGAACTCCCACCCTTAGGGTCGATTCTTGCGTAGTCGTTAGACGAAGCAGAAGTGGGGGAAATTGGTTTGTCGATTCTTGCGTAGTCGTTAGACGAAGCAGAAGTGGGGGATTTAATCCACCTAGCTAAACTAAAAGCTCCGGCTTCATTATGCGCGCCATCAATCCAAATTTCGCTATCTTCATTTTGTAAAATTTTATTCAAACCATTCGTCACTTTCTCAATTCGACTTGGCCAAAAAATATTTGAAATTCCTTGTCTAATATGTTTTTCATCAATCTTAAATAAATTGGGCTTTTGATCTTGAATTGCTAAAATTGCCGCAATTGCAGTGGCGAAATTTATATATTGGTGGCTGCCAGCAAGCGCAGGTTTTGGCAGATTTTCAAAATAACCTTCTAAATTTTTGCCAAAAAATTCAAAATCAAATTCACCATTTTCTTCATCCATCAACACTGAAAAATCTTGCTCAAAATAATAAGTTGGGGCTTGTTGATCTTTGGCTAAAATATCAATAATTTCTAAAGCCTTAGTTGTTTGCGAAGCCACAATTAAAGGAGTTTTTTGGCGCATGATCATGGCTTTTTCTAAAGCAATTCTTTCAATAGAATTTCCTAAATATTCCATGTGATCAAATGAAATTGGCATTATTATTGTGGCGAGTTTTTCTTCAATAATATTAGTCGAGTCAATTCGCCCACCCATTCCACATTCAATAATCACAATATCTGCGGGGTTTTTTGCAAAAGCCAAAAGCGCACCAATTGTAAATCCTTCGGCAAAAGTTAAAGGAATTTGCGGGGCAAAAGATTCTGCAGCAATTCTGCTTTCTTCCATCACGCAAAATAATTCTGAATCAGAAATTTTCTCACCATTTAAAATAATTCTCTCATTGCAATCATGCAGATGTGGGGAAGTGAGAAGATGAGTTTTATAACCAGCACAAGAAAATATTTTTGCAAGCAAAGCTGCGCAAGAACCCTTGCCATTTGTGCCAGAGATGTGAATTACGGGGCTGAGTTTTTTATGAGGATTATCTAATTTTTCTAAAACCAAATTCATGCGTTCAAAAACGCTTTCATAATCAATTTCACATTTTCCAAGTGTGTGAGGAATTGGCCAATGAGGCAGATAAACCATTTGGTAATTAAAAAATAAGGTTAAAATAAAAGTTTAAATCTAGATAAATTACATCTTCTTATAGAACTCTGTCATCCTTTTATAGATTCTCGTCATCCTTGAATCCGTAGGATTCGAGGATCTCATTAGTTTAAACTGTGAAGCTGAAATCATGAGATCCTCGGCCGCGCGCGGCCAAGGATGACGAATACTGATAAAGAAAATAACAAAACTTTCTTAATGCCATCATCATTCAAACAAAACACAAACTATTTAATCGCCTCTTTTTTCCTTGCGCAATTTTTTGCATTTGCAGCAAAAGCCGAAAACTCTAAAGCCGTAACTTTCAATGGCACCAGCAATTTCACTGCCGCTGCCAGAAATCAATCAAACTCTTTTGAACAAAATCAACTTCCAGATTCGGCTACAAATAATCGCTATAAAAGTTCAGAAGCAGTTAGTAATAATTCGCAACTATTTATCAAAACCAAAGCCAGCACAGATTCGCAAATAAAATATGGTTCAATTGTGAAGTTAGAATCTGAAGCTTCCTCAGACCAAAATAGAATGAGATTCGACATTGACCAAGCATCAATTTTTGCTGAAAATTCTTTGGGAAAAATTGAATTTGGAAACATATCGGCAGTAAATCAAAAAATGAAAACTGGACCTGCCAGCTTTGCTCGCGGCAATGGCGGCATTAATGGAAATTATTTAAAATATGTAAATTTTCCAGTTTCTGCAAACGCAAATTCTAACATCAAATCTCCCAATTTTATTTTAGTGGCGCAGTCGCCAATTGGTCATGGCGGTTATGCGCAAGGTTTTGATAATCAAAATATCAGCACAGATTTTAACAAAGATCGTTTGAGAATTTTGCGCAGTGGCAGTTTTAATGGAGCTGGGGATGCGCTAAAAATAAATTACTACACAGCAAGAATTGAAGGTGTGCAAATTGGTGCCAGCTATACTTCTAGCACCGCAGATCGCGGCGTTTCTTCGACAGTTTTTAGCAACTCTTCTACCACAGTTTCAGATGTGCTAAGTTACGGAATTAATTATACCGACGAAATTGATAATTTGGGTTATGCTTTTTCGGTGACTGGTGAAAATGGCAGAAAAAAAACTTCAGGAAATGCAGATGCTCGAAATGATTTATCTTCTTACGACTTGGCCACAACTTTAACTTATTTCGGCTTCACACTTGGTGCATCTTATGGCTCTTGGGGAAATTCACTTCAGCAAAAAAGTGGAATTTATTCTTGCGATTATAATTCCAGCCTTTCTTTGACTGCGCAAGATTGTTCAAACAGCGCCAAAAAATTCAGCAATGCTTCTTACTACACTTTAGGTTTGGCTTATCAAATTGGCCCAATTGGTGCTAGCATCACCAGTTTAAAAAGTACATTTCAGCAAAATGAATATAGTGCAGTCTCTCTTGATATTGACTATAAGCTAACAAGAGGTTTGATTCCTTACTTAGAAATTACACAATTTGAATTTAAATCAAACCAGCCCAAAGCCTCCGACATTACAAATAACCAGATTAGCAATAATAAAGGCTTCGTAGCTTTGCTTGGGTTCATATTTTCATTTTAATAATTAACCATCTAGTAAGTAAAAAATGGTAGAAAATGCAGCTTTAGATTCCTACTTATTACCGTTGAAGCAAATGCTTGACCGTGATGGTGTAAGTGAGGTTTCCATTAACCGACCTTTTGAGGCTTGGGTGGAATTGAAAGGTGACATGGTGCGTGAAGAACTACCATCATTTGACATTAATCACTTAAAATCTTTGGGTCGTCTAATTGCGCAATCAACCGAACAAAGATTGAGTGAAGAAGAGCCGCTACTTTCGGCAACTCTTCCTAACGGCTATCGTATTCAAATCGTTTTTCCACCTTCCTGCGAACAAGGTTGTGTGGTGATGTCAATTCGTAAACCTTCCAGCATTAAGTGGAACTTAGATGATTACGAAAAAATGGGTATCTTCGACAATACTTCTGTAGGTGAAGTGGAAGATAAAAATGACTTAATTCTAGCCAAATTATTGAAGCTGAATCGTATTAAAGATTTCTTACAGCGCGCAGTTTTATACAAAAAAAATATCATCATTTCAGGTGGTACTTCTAGTGGTAAAACCACATTTACCAATGCGATGATTCAGGCAATTCCCCATGAAGAAAGATTGATCACGGTGGAAGATGCCAGAGAAATTGACTTATCTTTTCACGCCAATCGAGTGCATTTAATTGCCTCAAAAGGTGGTCAGGGCAGATCTAAAGTTTCCACTCAAGAATTAATCGAAGCCTGTCTGCGTTTGCGTCCAGAGAGAATTATTGTAGGTGAGTTGCGCGGTTCGGAAGCATTTAGTTTCTTGCGTGCGATTAACACAGGTCACCCTGGATCAATTTCTACACTTCACGCCGACACTCCGAAAATGGCCATCGAACAGCTAAAAATGATGGTGATGCAAGCGGGTCTCGGAATGAGTCCAGCTGAAATTGCTTCTTACATTAAAAGTGTGGTTGATGTGGTGGTGCAGCTGAAAAGAGGCGTCAAGGGCAGAAGATATATTTCAGAAATTTATTTCAAAGCCATACATCACGACCAGACAGCCCAAGCCACTTCGGTGGATTTGAAGCATGCGGCTTAAAAAACCCGTCGGCCCGCGCGGAGTCGAAACCAACGGGAAGATTCCTGCTGCGTTTTTGCTTCACAGAAGGAACCTTACTGTTGGTTTCGACTCTTCTTAGGCCAGCGGTTTTAGAGTATATTTTAACATACAAAACCAAAAAAAATGAGCAGAACACAATTTTTTGATAAAAAATTCGAATTTCTAACTATTGCGCAAGTCCTTGAAATTACAGGCGCAACTTTGGCTTCAGAAACTGACCAAAGCCAAAAAATCTCTGACATAGCTATTCTAGAAAAAGCCAGCGCAAGCGAAATTTCTTTCCTACATTCAGGTCCTTACGCCGATAAATTCCAAGCTTCCAAAGCTGGATTTTGCTTCGCCGAAGAAAAATATTTAAGCAAAGCGCCTCAAGGAATGATTGTGTTTCTTCACAAAAATCCTTACTTCGCTTATTCACGAATTGCGGCTAGTTTTTACCAAGAAAAAAAAGTGGAATATGCTGGTGAAAAATTAATTCATCCAAGCGCGCAAATTGGCGAAAATACTATTATCGCGCCAAATGCTTACATTGGCAAAAATGTAAAAATTGGTAAAAATTGTTATGTTGGAACAAGTGCTTCAGTGATGGATAATTGCATCATAGGCGACAATTGTAATATCAATGCTGGCGCAGTTATTTCTTTTGCAATAATTGGTGACAATTGCAGCTTTTTTAACGGCGCAAAAATTGGCCAAGACGGTTTTGGTTTTGCTCATCATCAAGGTGTTAATCACAAAATTATTCAGCTGGGGATTGTTGAAATTGCTTCTTCAGTTGAGATTGGTGCTAATAGTTGTATCGACCGCGGAGCCGTTGAAAACACTAGTATTGGCGAAGGAACAAAAATCGATAACCTAGTGCAAATTGGCCATAATGTTGTGATCGGAAAATCTACCGTAATTGCTGGCTGCACCGCAATTGCTGGCAGCGCAAAAATCGGAAATTTTGTACAAATTGGTGGAAAATCTAGCATTTCAGGTCACATCAGCATTGGCGACGGAGCCAAAATTGCCGGCATGAGCGGCGTGATAAGAGATGTTGAACCAATGCAAGTTTTGGCGGGCATTCCAGCTTTACCAATTCGCCAATGGCATAAGGTGAATAGTAAATTAGCTCAAATGGGAAAGTCTCACAAAAAAGAAAATGAGACTGATAATTAATGCTTCAAATGCTTATCTAGCTTGGCTTCAAGTTTATTTAAAACCACTAATTGTCGGGCTTGAGATTCGAATAAAGTTTTAATTTGTTCTTCAAGCAAAATGTCAATTTTTTGATGCAGACTTCTAATCTGAATTTCGGCTTTCAGATTTATCAAATAATCATTTTCACCTCTTTTACGATCTTTCTCTTCCACACGATTTTGGCTCATCATAATAACTGGCGCTTGCATTGCAGCAATACAAGATAAAATCAAATTAAGTAAAATGAAGGGATATGGATCGAAAGCATTTGATGCCATCACTAAATTGGTTATAATCCACAAACCCAATACAGCAAAAAAAGAAATTATAAATTTCCAACTGCCACCAAAATTCGCCACATGGTCAGAAATTTTTTGTCCACGAGTTAAAATTTCTTCGGCTGGATGCAGCAAGTCATTGATGATCAATTTTTCTTGATCAACGCTTTCCTGAATAATTTTGTGAAGTCTTTTAATATAATTGCTCTCGCTGGCTAGAAGTTGTTTAACGCCTTTATTTTTTATGTTCATGATTTTTGTTTTTTGATTATTGCTAATTTTCAACTAACACATAACACACTGTCATCTCGAACTTTAGTGAGAGATCTCATGAGTCTATTGCCGTTGAAATCATGAGATCTCACTTCGTTCGAGATGACAGGAGATGGTTAAAGCTTTATTTATCTCCCAATCATTTTATCTACCACATTCACTGGCAGCAAAATATAATATTCCCCACTTGAAGCCATGTAAGAAGCTTTTTCTTCCGCTTCATCACCACGACCAAAGAATATATCTCCACGCACCACACCTTTAATTGCCGAGCCAGTATCTTGAGAAATTAACAGCGTGCGATAAGGTTGTTTGCTATTATTTTTGCCTTTTAAAGTTGTGTTAACCCAAAGCGGGAAACCATAAGGCATGATGTCGCTATCAACTGCTAAAGAATGTTCTGGCGTAAGCGGAACTCCTTGCGCGCCAACAACGAATTCATCATTAGAAATTTTAAAGAAGACAAAAGATTCATTACTATTCATCACCTCATCAGCTTTTTCAGGATTATTTTTCATCCATTCTTTAATCAAATCTGCTGAAACTTTTCCTTTCTCAAGCAAGCCATTATTTTCCATGTAAGCGCCAATTGAACTGTAATTACGATTATTGCGTCCAGCATAAGCTATTTTTACTTTCGAACCATCTGGCAAAGTGATGCGGCCAGAGCCTTGAACATGTAAGAAAAATAATTCCACCTTATCATCCACATAAAGCAGTTCTAAATTTTTGTCGGCCAAAGCGCCTTCTTCAATTTCTTTTCTAGTTAAATAAGGCTTGTCAGTTAAGTCGCTGGGTTTGGCATAAATTGGATAGCGAAAAACATTAGTTTTAACTTTGCTGCCTTGCAAAGACGCTTCATAATAGCCTGTGAAAACACCTTTGCTATTGCCGCTTTTTGTAGCAACCAAAAATGGTCTAAACCAATTTTCGAAGAAATTTTGAGTTTGTTTAACATTCATTGTTTTTACAATTTCAGCAATTTCACAAACATCACGAAAATCGGCTGGTGTAATCTCGCCAAGCTGTTTACCAATTGAGCGATTCTGCGCCATTTTAGCAAATTTATTACAAGACTGAATGAATGATTGTAGGGCTTGTTTGTGATCAGTGTTTTTCCAGCCTTCAAGATCAATGAAGTCAACTTGTTCTAGCTTCACATTGCCTTTGCCTTTAATCACAATTTTCTGAGTAACTAGACAACCTTGCAAAAGCAGAATAGAAAAAAGCGCAGAAAAATTTATAATTTTTGAGATAATTTTTTGAGGCACAAGAAAAAAGAAAT
Source organism: Rickettsia typhi (assembly GCA_945875925.1). Lineage (GTDB taxonomy): Bacteria > Pseudomonadota > Alphaproteobacteria > Rickettsiales > UBA1997 > UBA2645. Next base: position 7,874 of record CAMCME010000045.1, read on the forward strand.
TTAGAATTAAGAATGAGGCTTTATAAATAAGAGCGAGGTTAGGCAGTTATCTTCAACTCGATTGCCAATTCTTAATTCTAAATTCTTAATTCCCAATCTTTAATTTCTAAAAATGTCTCTTCAATGTGGAATCGTCGGCTTGCCGAATGTTGGTAAATCGACTTTATTTAATGCACTTACTCAAACCGCCGCCGCTCAAGCTGCTAACTATCCTTTTTGCACCATTGAACCAAATATTGGCAAAGTGAATGTGCCAGATTTTCGTTTAGAAAATTTAACTAAAGTTGCTGGATCTGCTTTAATTATTCCGGCCCAAATTGAATTTGTAGATATTGCTGGTTTAGTTCGCGGCGCTAGCACAGGGGAGGGATTAGGAAATAAATTCTTGTCTCATATTCGTGAAGTTGACGCAATTATTAATGTGGTGAGATGTTTTGAAGATGAAAATATTACCCATGTGGAAGGCGCAGTTGACCCGATTCGCGACATTGAATTGATTCAGTTAGAATTGATTATTGCCGACATGGAAAGTTTAGAAAAAAGAATTCCCGCTTTAGAAAAAAAAGCTCGTTTAGACAAAGAAGCTGCCGCGCAACTTGAAGTTACAAAAACAGTTTTAGAGGTTTTGAAAGATGGTAAAGCTGCTAGATTAGCCACAATAAAATCGACTGAAGAAGAAAAGATTTTAAGAGAGTTACAACTAATCACTTCTAAGCCGCAACTTTTCGTGTGTAATTTAAAAGAACATGAAATTTCTGGAAATCAATATTCAAAATTGGTTGAAGATTTTGGCAAAGCCAACAATTACCGCGTGCTAAAAATTTGCGCGCAAGTGGAAGCTGAAATTGCCGCACTCGAAACTGAAGAAGAGAAAAAAGAATTTTTAGAAGCCGTGGGATTAGAAGAAACGGGGCTTGCCCAAATTATCAAAAGTTCTTACGGGCTTTTAGATTTAATCACTTTCTTCACAGTTGGGCCAAAAGAATGTCACGCTTGGACTTTGAAAAAAGATTCTTCTGCACCAAAAGCAGCTGGCGTAATTCACACCGATTTTGAAAAAGGTTTCATCCGCGCTGAAACAATTTCTTATCACGATTATGTTTCTTTAGGCGGCGAAGAAGGCTGCAAAACCTCAGGTAAATTAAGGTTAGAAGGAAAAGATTACATCACTCAAGATGGCGATGTGTTCCATTTTAGATTTAATGTCTAGTTTCGTTTAGGAATGTGTTTTTATTAATGGGTTTCTTTAACCGATTAAGTTGGAACTTTTTGTAAGTGTTCTATCTCATCACAAATTCATAACTAAATTTATAGTTCTTTTGCATTATTTTCCTTGTTATTAATGAGAGTGTTTTGTGTTGCCGATAGTTTATTTGTTATAGAAATGAAGTTAATTCGAGCAAATACAATAAAATTTGCCCAACAAAAATTATAAAAATGACACAAGAATTTATCAATCAATGCCAAAGAAATCTTATCGATTTAACCGCAAGAAACGCGCTGATTAACTTCAAATTTAATTCTGGATATTCTTACCACGATAGCAGATTTGAAAGCGCAAATCAAAACCCCGCTCAAAGCTTTGAGGTCGCCATTAAAAAACCCGAAAACTCCAACGATTTTGGAGTGGAAGAAAAGCTAAAAAAGTTAAAGAAAATTTACCTAAAACAAGAAGAAATAAAATCAGAAAAAGGCTTCAACCCAAGCGCTTACGCTTTTTGGTTTTTTAAATATAAAGACAACGACCAAGAAAGATTTGCGCCAATTTTTTTAGTGCCAGCAATTGTTGAAAGAGATGGACGCGGCGGCTTTACGGCAAATTTAGAAAATGGTTTTCAAGACACTAAATTTAATTTCGCCATCAGAGAAAAATTCAAAGAATTTGATATAAATTTAACCAACGAACTAACTGATTTTTTAGAAAATTCTTCAGAAGAAATAACCCACGAAGCCTTGAATCAAAAAGCTCAAGAAATTACCGCTTTTTTACAAAATAATCCTCACGGCGTTGTTGTTGAAAAAAACTTGGCTTTAAGCGTTTTTAATTCTGCCAAAGCCGCGCTTTATCATGAGATGGTAAAACACGGCAAAGACATGTTAAATCATGATTTGCTGAAGAATTTTCTACAAAACGGCAACACGCTTTTGCAATATTTTGGACAAAGTGAATGCCCAAAAGAAACTGACAAAAACCCATCTCAAAAATTTTACAGCCCGTTTGATTTTGACTCTTCGCAATTACAAGCAATCAAGGCAGCAAAAGACGGCAAAAACTTCATAATTCAAGGCCCACCGGGAACCGGCAAAAGCCAAACAATTTCCAACATAGTTGCTGAATTAGTGGCGGATGGCAAAAAAGTTTTGTTTGTTGCTGAAAAAAAAGCGGCAATTGACGCGGTTTTGAAAAATTTTTCTAAAATTGGTTTAGAAAAAATTTTCTTAGATTTGCACGACAAAAAATCGAAGTCGAAAGACATTCGAGATCAAATTATCGACTCGCTAGAATTCTTTCAAAACCAAGGCGGCAGAACTTTAAAAACCGAAGATTTTTTTAACAGATTAGATCAAACCAAAAACCAGCTGACCAAAAGAACCGAAGCGCTGCACAACAAAACAACTTTTGAAAAAACCGCCTTCGAACTAATTGGTAATTTATACAATTTACAAAATTTTGAAAACCTAAATTGCCAAATTAACACCGAAATAACCGCAGAAAAATTTGAAGAAATCATTAAAACCCTAAGCGAAATTCAAAACTACCAACACATCTATTTCGAAGAACAAAACCCTTATTTGAAAAGCGATTTCAAAAAATCTGAAGATGAAAATTTTGAGTTTTTAGAAAAAAATTTTTCTGATTTAGAAGAGATTTTAAAATCAATTTTTGAATACAAAAAACGTTTAGAGAATTTGGAAAATGTAAACTCAAGAATTTTCATGCAGTTACCAAGTTTGGGCTTTCAAACCAATAATTTAGGGGAAGAAGATTTAGTAAAAATTTCTAATTTTTTAGAAGAAATTCAAAACTACCGACACATCTATTCTGATGAACAAAATCCATATTTAACAAAGAATTTTCTGGGCTTGCAGGAGCATAATAATTTTGAATTTTTGCTTTTAGATCTAAGCAATTTTGTAAATTTACTTTGTGAAAAAAAAGAGCAGCTAAAAATTTTGGAAAAAGAAAATTTAGTAAAAAATTTTCAAATCAAAGAATTAAAAATTGATCTACCCTCGCAGCTAGATTTGGAAGAAACGAAAGAAATTATTAGAACCTTAAACGAGATTCAAAACTATCAGCATATCTATTTTGAAGACCAAAACCCTTACTTACAAAGCGATTTTAAAAAATCTGAAGATGAAAATCTTGAGTTTTTAGAAAATAGATTTCTTGGCTTGGAAGAGATTTTGAAATTGCTTTCTAAACAAAAAAACGAGTTAAAAAACTTAGAGAAACAAAGCTTTTTAATCAAAAGCGAGCTGGAAATTTTTACCAAATTTAGTTTTTTCAGGCGTTTGAAAAACTTTTTTGAGATAAAAAGAATAAAAACAAATTTTTTTACCAAGGAAAAAGAGATAGAAGATTCAAGGTTTAAAATTTCAAAAAATGAACTCGAGCGAGAAAAGATAATTTTTAAAATTGAAAATTATTTTGAAATTTCCGCCGAAATAAAAAGCGATTATCAGCTTTTGGCGGCAGAAATAAATTTAAGAAAAACTTATTTGCCAAAACTTGTCGAAACCTTGAAATATAAGGATTTGAAGCAAAATTTAGAAAGTTTGGGTTGTAAATATTTTTGGCAAAATATTTTGGAACAAAAGACAAGTTTTGAATTGGAAAAAAATTTACTAGAACAATTTTTTAAAAACTTTTTTGCCGCAGAAAATCTTAAATTTGAAATATCGCAAGCTGACTTAAAAAAAGAAAACTTGATTCCCGTAATCGAAAATTATTTTGAAATTTCCGCCGAAATAAAAAGCGATTATCAGCTTTTGGCAGAAGAAATAAATTTAAGAAAAACTTATTTGCCCAAACTTGCCCAAACCTTAAAATACAAGGAATTGAAGCAAAATTTAGAAAGTTTGGGTTGTGCAGATTTTTGGCAAAATATTTTGCTTAAAAAAACTGATTTTGAATTTGAAAGAAATCTATTCGAACAATTTTCAAAAAACTTTTTCTCAATCAAAAATTTAAAATCTTCAACACTTAAAGCCGAACTCACAAAAGAAAAAAACCTTCTTGAAATTGAAAATTATTTTGAAATTTCCGCCGAAATAAAAAGCGATTATCAGCTTTTGGCGGCAGAAATAAATTTAAGAAAATCTTATTTGCCAAAACTAGTTGAAACCTTGAAATATAAGGATTTGAAGCAAAATTTAGAAAGTTTGGGTTGTACAGATTTTTGGCAAAAAGTTTGTTTAAACAAAATTGAGGAAAGAAAAATTTTAGATGTTTTTAAGAAAAATTTTTACTCAAAAGCTTTAGATAAAATTGCTCAAAAAAATGATTTTATTGCCAATACTAAAGATTTTGCAGCCTTAATTGAGGATTTTAAAAATGATGACAAAAGTCTGATTAAACTAAATCGCTCTAGGTTGGAGCAAAAAATTAAAATCAAAAATGCGCATCTAGTTAATGATTATGAAATTTTGCAATTAAAAACCAGACAAAGATTTGGTAAGCCAAGAAAGTTAATTTCAAAGTTCAAAGAAACTATTTTAGATGCTGTAAGTTGTGTTGTTTGTAGCCCGCTGACTATTTGTGAATTTTTTGAAGTGAATGAAGATTTAAGCCCAATTTTTGACACGGTAATTTTTGATGAAGCTTCGCAAATTTACACTTGGGACGCCATCAGTTCAATTTTTCGCGCCAAACAATTGATAATTGCGGGCGACACCAAACAAATGCCGCCTTCGAATCTTTTTTCTAGCTCTGGCGCAACTGACAGCGAAGAAGAAATCGATGAAGATGATGAAGAGCAAAATGTTAATGACACCGCTAGTTTGCTTGATTTTGCTGCACCAAAAATGAAAGAGCTTTTGCTGAATTGGCATTATCGCAGCAAATTTGAGGAGTTAATTTTGCCTTCAAATCGCTTTATTTATAACGACAAATTAGTCACTTTTTCAAACTCAGCTAAACAAGAAAAACCAATTGAATTTATTTATTTGGAAGGCGGCATTTGGGAAAAACAAACCAATGATTTAGAAGCCAAACAAACAATTGAGTTGCTGCAAAATCTTTATAATTCGGGCAAAAAATCGGTTGGTGTAATTGCCATCAACGCCAAACAATGCAAATTGATTAGAGATTTAATTGAAACCCGCGATGAGCTTTGCGCTTGGCTTGAAGCAAAAGATGAAAATGGTTTATTTGTAAAAAATTTAGAAAATTGCCAAGGCGACGAGCGCGATACAATAATTATTTGCGCCTCTTACGCCAAAGATAAAGACGGCAAAATTGGCGGCAGAATGTTTGGTCAACTTAACAAACAAAATTCTGAAAAAAGGCTAAATGTTATGTTTTCTAGGGCGCGCGAGAAAGTGTTTTTGCTTTCATCTTTAAAATCAGAGCAAATTCAAAATCCAAATCAACATAAGGCAATTGAGTTTTTGAAAAAATATTTAACTTACGCCGAAAGCGAAGAGTGGAAAATTTCTGCCAATCAGAATTTTAAAATAGACTCCGACAATTTTGACAGCGGCTTTGAAGAAAGTGTTTGCAAGGCTTTGCGCAATGTTGGCTTTGAAGTTGAAAGCCAAGTTGGTTGTTCGGGCTATAAAATTGATTTGGCAATTATTTGCCCAAATACCCAAAATTATATTTTAGGAATTGAGTGCGATGGCGAAATTTATCATTCGGGCAAAACCGCTCGCGAAAGAGATCGCTTGCGGCAAGAAATTTTAGAAAAGAAAGGTTGGAAAATTCACCGAATTTGGGGCTATGATTGGCTGGAGAATAAAAACGAGCAGATCGAAAAGATTAAGAATTTAGTTTCATGAATCTGGATAAGACTTTTATAACATAGTCTGAAGAAGTGGTTAAAAAATCAGAGAAACCAAGAATTACTTTAACCTCAAAAGGCAATTCTTCGGCTGGAAGAGTTTACTAATTCTTTGTAACTTTTTGTAACAAAAATCCTTTTGAAATCTAACTCTCCGTAGTTAGGGTGACGCACTCACTTTAGATAATTTAATTTAAATTTTAAAATGATCGTCACTTCTCAAAAGACCATAAACAGCAAAATTAGCTGCAGCGGCGTGGGTTTGCATTCGGGCGTGGATGTTCTTATTAGTTTGCTTCCAGCACATTGCGACACCGGAATTGTTTTTAAAAGAACCGATGTTGATGCAGATAAAAGTATCATCAAAGCTTTTTACAAAAATGTAGTAGCCACAAACCTTGGCACCACAATTGCTAATGAATTTGGAGTTAAAGTTTCAACCATTGAACATTTAATGGCCGCAATCTGGGGCTGTGGAATTGACAATCTTGTTATCGAAATTAATGGCCCAGAAGTTCCAATTATGGATGGTAGTTCTGAACCATTCGTATTCTTAATAGAATGTGCTGGAATCAATATTCAAGATAAGCCGCGCCAAGTTATTGAAATTATGAAAAAAGTTTCAATTGAAGAAAATGGCAAATCAATCGAGGTTTCTCCATCTAAAGAATTCGCCATCGATCTTCATATCGATTTCGATCACAAACAAATTCAACAGCAAAAATTTGATTATGTTTCAACTTTTGCTTCTTTCAAAAACGATCTTTGTCGCGCCAGAACTTTCGGCTTCAAACATGAAATTGAGAAAATGCATTCAATGGGACTTGCCAAAGGCGGATCGCTTGATAACGCAATTTTGATTGATGATAATGGCGTGGTTAACGAAGAAGGTTTGCGTTATGGAGATGAGTTTGTGAGACATAAAACTCTAGATTTTATCGGCGACATCTATCTTGCTGGCCACTACATAATCGGACATTTCAAAGCTTCAAAATCGGGCCACGCCATCAATAACAAAATTCTTCACGAATTATTTAAAGATGAATCTGCTTGGAGATTGATTTAGTTTTCTGTCATCTCTACAAAAAACTTTCATCTCGAACGAAGTGAGAGATCTCATGAGTCTTGTTACCGAAACTAATGAGTCCACGCTGAAGAACCAACTCCCCAACCTAACAACTCTTAACTCGATAAATTTTTAGTAAAAAAATCTCCAGCAAATGGAATAAAATTTGGATCAAAAAATTCTTTAGCTTTCCGAGCTTCAGTAGTTTTCTGATGTGGTTTAAGAT
>CAMCME010000046.1 GCA_945875925.1 Rickettsia typhi
ATCGAGTTTTGGTGTAATGCCGATTTTACAATCGTGTAAAACGCCCAAGTACGAATAATTTCGTGCGCTTGCGGGCGCAAATCTGCGGGGAAAAGTTTTTCGTGACGCTGTTTGTCGAAAGAAATTTCATCAGAAATTCCTTTGCTTGAAAGCTGCGGTGAAATTGACGAAGTCGCCCAAGTATCCATAATGTCGGTTTCGGGAATTATCATGTATTCCTGACCATCTTTAGTTGCCTTATAAACAAAAAATTTACCATCCTGCAAAACTTTTTGATAATTTTCATATCCCTTTGGCGGCGATTGTAATGGATCAACGGGAAGCTGATCTATATCAGCAACCACGGGTTCGCCAAGACCTAAATCATGAGGTTTTTTTACATACCACACCGGAAACTTCACGCCAAAAAACCTTTGGCGGCTGATACACCAATCCCATTGCAAACCATCAATCCATTGATCGATTCGCACTTTCATATATTCAGGAAACCAATTGCATTCATTGGCTTTGGCTTTTAGCAATTCTTTTTTATCAAGAATTTTTATGAACCATTGAGGTTTGACTAGAATTTCAATTGGCACGCCTGAACGCTCAGCACATTTAACGGCGCGTTTTATGTTTTCTTTTTTTAAAAGGAGCTTTTTTTCTTCAAGAGCCTCAACGACGAAATCCTTAGCTTGCTTTATTGTTCTTCCTTCTTCGTTTCCATGGAAATTTTCTATCACTTCAGAAGAATTTTTAAACTCTTTAATGATTGTGCAAAGAGCCCGCCAATCAGTTCGTCCATTTTCGCTTAAAATTACACGAGTTTTTAAATTATGTTTTTTCCACCAACGAATATCAGTTTCATCACCGAAAGTACAACACATCACCGCGCCAGTTCCCTTATCAGTTTGGACAAGCTTATCAGCAATAATTTCTACTTTTACACCAAACAAAGGTGTAGTTGCATAAGAACCTGTGAATCCTTCTCCTTCTGAATTAAGAGGATTTTTTAATAAACTTTCCCACTTCAAACTACCATCTTCATTTTTATGATCAGGATTTATCATAACAGCAACGCAGGCTGGCAGAAGCTCGGGGCGAGTTGTCATTATTTCGAGTTTTTCTTCAAAACCCTCAACTTCAAACAAAATATAATTCATCACGCCTTCAACTTCTTTGTCAATTAAATCAGCTTGCGCCAAAGCGGTGCGGTCAGAAATATCCCAGAAAACTGGTTCAAATTTTTTTTCAGCTACAACTTCTTTCTCATTTTCAACAATCCAAGCCCCAGAAATGTCTTGTTTTCTACCTTTGCGATATAAATCAACAAAACTGGCTTGCGAAATTTTTTGTGATTCTGGTGAAATTGTTTGATATTTTTGCGCCCAATCAACCGAAAGCGCGATGGAATTAAATAAAATTTCAAATTCTTTTTCCGCCTCGAAGACAACTTCGCGACACTTGGTTACAAAAGATCCACGACCATTTTCCGCTTCATAAACTCCCGCTTTTTTCTCAATAATTTTTTCTACCAATCTCTCAGTCGGAAGTCCATTATCATCAAAACCCATTGGGTAAAAAACATCTTTGCCAGTCATTCTCATGAAACGCGCCACGAAATCGGCTTGGGTGTAAGAAAAAACATGTCCCATGTGCAAAACTCCTGAAACTGTAGGAGGTGGAGTGTCGATTACAAAAGTTTGGGCTTTTGGTAAATCATTTTTCCATGAGAAAATTTTTTGCTCTTTCCAGTGATTTTGCCAGAATTTTTCGCGGGTTTTTGGGTCGTATTTATCTGAGAGGGAATTTGTTTTTGTCATGTTTTTGATTTTGGTCTTTGATATTTTTTCTAGAATTTTTGTTTTGGCGATAGGCGAAAAATTGTCATCAAAAAAAACACTCGTCATCCTTGGCTGCGCAGCGGCCGAGGATCTCATGAGTGTTAAAATACTATCTAAAACTCATGAGATCCTCGAACCGCTATGCGGTTCAAGGATGACGATTTCTTGAATAAGGAATGACGAATGTCTGAATAAGACGAATGTATTATAATATTCTTAGCTTACTCAATCTCCACCAAGTCAATCACATAGCTACCAAGCCTGTGAAGATAGATTTTTCCATCAACAATAATCGGTGAATGATAAGTTCTTTCGCCAGTTTCTAAAGTTTTTTCAATTTTTCCATCCAGTGGCGAAACAATTAATAACTCGCCTGCAGTGTTAGAAATCAAAAGCTTGTCGCCCGCCATTACCACGCCGTCATAAATAATTTTTGTTTGCGGCTTATTGGCTTTTTTCAAATTTGGTAATTGCGCAATCCATTTCACGCCGCCAGTTTTTTTGTAAATGGCCAGCAATTTATTATCGTTATTAATCACATAAAGAAAATCTCCCGCAGCCCAAAAATCAGTCACTCCAGCAATTTCTTTTCTCCAAATATAATTACCATTTTTCACATCCAAAGCCATCATCAAACCGCCATTTCCGATGGAATAAATAATATTATTTTTAATGATTGGCGTGGCATCAACATCGTTCAAATAAAAATCCGAGCTATTGGCTTTGCTGATGTTCAAATCTTGCGACCATAAAATTTCGCCAGTTTTTTTATTCACTTTATAAATTTCACCAGAAGAAAAAGAAGCAATCACAGAATCTTCATGAAAGATCGGATCAGCTGCGCCAAGGATCGCGGTGTTGCGCAAAATTGCAGAGATGGTCCATTGCAATTCACCATCTGACGCATTTAAAGCGTAAAGTTTATTGTCATTCGTGGTCACAAAAACCAATTTTCCATCCGAAATTGGTGCTGAAACTGGAATTGAAGAAATATCTTTTGACCAAATTAATTTGCCATCAACAGCGCTTGCAGCGGCTATTTTGTTAATTCCAGCCACAGCAAAAATTTTATCATCTGAATAATAAATTTTTGGGCTTTGATAATTTTTTAAGAATTTGCGCGGGAAAATTCGGCTTTTCCAAAGCTTGTCGCCACTGCAAAGATCGTAAGCGTAAAGAGTTCCAGAAGCGTTTAATAGATAAGCTGTGCCATCTTTAATTACAGGCGAGAAAACGAAATCATCATCGGAAGTGTCAGTGAAAGAAACCCAAATTTGTGCCGATTCTTTCAAAACAATTTCGCTAGAATTTTTCCAAAATCTTTTTCTGCTTAAAAAATCTTTCGAAAAATTTTCAACTCTTTGATTTTGTTCATTATTTGAACCGTTCCAAATGTCGTTATTTTGTTGTTGTGGTAATTTAATTTCTACTTTTTCCAGAGCTGGATCAATGGTTAAAGAATCAATAAGAGCAAAGGCCGAAACCGCCTTTGTCTTATCGTAATCTTTATTTTTATCAGCGCATGATGAGAGGAAAATCAGGCAAAGAACTAATAAATATCTTGTCTTAAATCCGCCGATCATTGGTGATTATTTTTTAGATTTTTCTTCTTTTGAAGCAGCAGGTTTTTTGTCTTCAGCTTTTACAGCTTCTAGCGCAACTGGTTGAATTTTTGGTTCATAACCTTTTGAAACAATAATTTTCAAAAATTCTTCAGATCTTGATTTCAAATTTTGAGAAACTTCAGGATTTTTTGAAATAGCTTCAAAAGCTAAATAAGCTTTTTCTAGTTCACCTTGTTGCATTTGAAATAATGCTTTTTGCTCAGAAATTTCTAATTTTAAAGCTGAACTTTTTGATTCGATTTTTTCAATTTTAGCTAACAAACCTTCTTTTGGAGCAACAGTTTCATCTGACAACCAAATTCTAATTTCAAGCAAGCCACCTAAATCTTTGATATAAGCGTCGCAACCTCTGCAATCATTAACTTTTTGGTAAATTTCTAAAGCTTCTGCAATTTTATTTTCATTAAAAAGCAAACCTGCATAACGCAAAGAAGCTAAAGCTTTGATGCCGCTTGGAGATCTAGCATCAACAATTTTTTTCAAGCTTTCTTTGGCTTTTTCCATGTCGCCCGCTTGTTGATCCATCAAAGATTGTTGGAAAATTTCAGAATATTTAGCTTCTTGAGATTCTTGATAAATATCTAAAGCGAACAAACTAAGCGCTCCAACCATTAAAATAGCTGAAATCGTGATAAAAATTTTACCATTTTTGGCAAAAAATTGTCTGATTTTTTCTTTTCTAGCTTCAGCTTTAGCTTGGCTTACGATCTGATTCATTTCGTTATTTTCTAACATAGTTTTGATTTATTAAAATTATTCGAGATTTAAGAAATTAACTTCAAACAGCAGTCTAAAGTATTTTTAAGAAGATATGTAATGGTCATAGGCCCAACTCCACCTGGAACTGGTGTAAGAGCGGTTACTACAGCTTTAACATTTTCAAAATCAACATCACCAACCAATTTGGTTTTACCGCTGGGTAAGGTAATTCTATTAATTCCAACATCAATCACAATTGCGCTTTTATTCACCATATCAGCCTTGATTAAACCCGGAACTCCCGCGGCAGAAATTACGATGTCAGCTTGTAAACATTCAGCTTTTAAATCTTTGGTAGAGCTGTTGGCGATTGTAACGGTGCAGTTTTCCAGCATAAGAAGTCTGGCCAAAGGACGACCCACAATATTTGAAGAACCAACAACCAAAGCTTTCAAACCTGAAATATTTTGGCCCAAAACTGATTTGATTAAATAAACACAACCCAGCGGAGTACATGGAACTGAAGCACCATCTTCTCCACCAATTTCACCAACTGAAAGCTTGCCCACATTGATTACATGAAAGCCATCAACATCTTTGCGATGATCAATTGTGCGAATAACTCTTTTAGTATCGATATGTTTTGGAAGTGGTAATTGAACTAAAATTCCGTGAATTTTTTTATCAGCATTTAACTCTTCAATCTTAGAAATTAGGTCTTCTTCAGAAATATCGGCAGCTAATTTATATTGCAGAGAATTCATGCCCACTGAATGTGCAGCTTTTTCTTTGTTACTCACATAAACTTCGCTAGCCGCGTCATTACCAACTAAAATTACTGCAAGACTTGGAGTAACGCGAAAATCTTTTTTAATTTTGTCAACTTGTTGGGCAATTTCTAACTTCAAAGAATTAGCAATTTCTTTGCCATTGATGATTTGTGCGGTCATTTGATTTTAAGAGATTTTTTGGGGAAATTTAATTGAGGAATCTTAAAACCTCGCGGTAATTAATTCTACAAGATTTTATATTTGAGCAAGTGTCTGTTGAATAATTCTGGATTGCTTCGTCATTGCGAGAAGTGTAGCGAAGAAGCGGGCAGCAGAACCTAAAACTAATCCCTAATCATATTCGACTCAAACTCCTCACGATCCAAAAACGGATACATATCTTCCAAAGGCTTGGAAATAATGCGTCCATCCGGAAGTTTCTCTGAAGAGAGTTTTGGCTGAAAAATATAATCATGATCAAGCATCACTTCGCAAAGCAGCGGTCCTTTATGCTGAAGAGCTTTTTTAATATCATTTTCTAGATCATCACTATTTTCAATTTTCATTGAAGAAATTTCAAAAGCAGCCGCCACTTTAGTAAAATCAGGCGTCGAAACACCAGAATTAGAACTGCAAGCCACTAATTTTTCACCGAAAAAATTTCTTTGAGTTTGTCTGATTGAAGAATATCCAGAATTGTTCAAAACAAAAATTTTGATCGGCAAATTATAGTGTTTAATGGTTTGCAACTCTTGCAAATTCATCATGATGCTGCCGTCTCCTGCTATACAAATCACATCTTTTTTGTCACTTGCAACACATGCACCAATTGCTGCTGGCAAGTCATATCCCATTGAAGCATTGCCAGAATTCCAGAAAATTCTTTGATTTTTTTTCACAATGCCTGCTTGAAATAAAGCCACACAAGCCGTGCCATTAGCCGCCACTATCACGGCATTTTCTTGCGCCGCTTTAGTTAAAATTTGTATAAAATTATAAGGATTAATTAGGCCTGAAGATTTTTTATATTCAGGATTTTTGCTTGGGTCATATTTATTTTTTCTAACTTCGCACCATTCAATCCAAGAGCTTGAAGCTAAAGCTTCTTTTTCAGCAATCGCTGAGTTAAGCATTGGCAGAAGGTTTGCTAGATCGGCGTGAATTGCAATATCAGCTTTAACAGTTGGTTTTTCTAGCTCAGCATTATCAATATCAACAATGATTTTTTTAGCATTTCTAGCATACATTTCCCAAGCATAACTAGCTTGGCGAATATTATTTCTTGTGCCTAAAAACAGCACTAAATCGGCATTTTGTAAAACGAAATTTCCCGCTCTTTGACCAATAGTACCAATGCGCCCCATATAAAGCGGATTATCTGAAGCCGCCACATCAAAACCATTAAAAGTAGTGACAAATGGCACTTTAATTTTGCTAATTAATTGCTGAAAAATCTCGGTAGTTTGAGAAATTCTAATACCGTGACCAGCCACAATTACTGGCCTTTTAGCCGATTTTAAATTTGAAATTATTTCTGAAATTTGTGCTTCTGAAATTTTTATATTTGCCTCTTCAGACATTTCTTCATCACCAACTAAACTATCTTCGTCAATCATCGCACCTTGAATATTTATCGGAATATCAATCCAAGTTGGCCCCTTTCTGCCAGTGGTTGCAAGGCGAATTGCTTTTTGAAGAATTTTCTTAATATCTTTAGGATCTCTAACAATTTCAGCATATTTGGTAATTGGTTTTACCATGCTGATGATATCCACTTCTTGATCACCAAGTTGGCGCAAAGGAAGATCTGGGCAAGCATTTAGCGTAGTTTCATATTTCACCTGACCAGAAATATAAAGAGCAGGAACTGAATCGGTCCATTGCCCGAACAAGCCATTCAAAGCATTAACACCACCGGGACCAGTTGTAACATTAATAACTGCTAATCTTCCCGAAATTCTAGAATAGCCCTCTGCAGCAATGCCACAAGCTTGTTCATGATGATTACAAATATATTCAAGCTGTTCGTGCTTTCCCAAAGAATCATTAAGATGCATTGCACCACCACCCGAAATCATGAAGACATGACGCACACCCTGTTTGACTAGTTCTTTAGCAATATAATCCGATAGTTTTATCATTTTATTTTGGTAATTTTTCAAAAATTTCAAGGGCTTCCAAGGCTTCCTGCCTAGTCAAATCCGAAATCCTAGAAAATTCATATTTGCTATTCATCAAAATCAAAGCCAATCCCGAGCCAGTATTTTTCTTATCGTGGCCCATCGCTTCGATGATTTTTTTCTGATCGAATTTAATACCAGATAAATCAACTTTTATAATCGGATTTAAAACTTTTTCACGAATATATTTTTCAACTTCTGATGACAATAATGACTTAGATTTCGCCACTAAATTTGCCAGTATCATTCCAAGCACAACCGCCTGCCCGTGGGGCACTGCAAAATTGGTTGATGATTCAATGGCATGACCAAAACAATGTCCGTAATTTAATAAATTTCTGCGGCCTTCATCAAATTCATCTTCTTCGATAAATGATTTTTTAATCGCTAAACATCTTTTGATATTTTGAAGTAAAACTTTTTCATCTCTTTCAAAAATATGATCAATTGAACTCTCAAAGCTTTTGGTATCAGCTTCCCCTGAAATTAAATGCAACTTCGCCATTTCACCAACACCACTTGCAAAATCTTCAATTTTTTGAGTCTTTAGAAAACCAGAATAAATATAAATTTCAGTTGGTGGAAAAAATGTGCCAATCAGGTTTTTATAATTTTTATAATTTAGAGAAGTTTTAGCACCAATGCAGCTGTCATCTTGCGCCAGTAAAGTTGAAGGAATGAAAATCCATTTCACACCGCGATATAAAGTGGAAGCCACAAATCCTGTTATATCTTGTAAAATTCCACCACCGATTGAAATCAAAACCAAATTTTTTTTCGGCGATAATTTAATAATTTCATCATAAAGATTCTGCACTGTTTCGAGATTTTTTCTATCTTCATCAACTTCTAGAATTATTTTACTAACATCCTGCAAAGCCTCTAAAGAATTGTCCTTGTGCAAATTCCATAAATTCTTGTCGATAACAAAAAGCGAGTTTTTGGTTTGAATTAAATCCACCAAAAAATTAGTATTTGATACAAAATTAGCCTGATAATTTTTAAGCTTAGATTTGATTTCAACTGTTTCTAATGACACGAAAATCCTCCATCAATGAAGATTGTTTGCCCTGTTATGTAAGTATTTTTTTCTGAAACTAAAAAGTAAACCAACTCAGCAATTTCATTGGTTTGCGCCAATCTTTTAGCAGGTATATTTGATTCTATAATTTTTAGCTGATCTGGAGAATTATTTTTTCTAGTCAAATCAGTATCCACAAATCCGGGTGCAACAGCATTTACCAAAACATTACTTGCAGATAATTCAATCGCCGCCGCTCTTGTTAGGCCATTAATCGCTGATTTAGTTGAAGAATAAACTCCTCTTCCAGGTTTAGATAATTGACTCCAAATTGAGCTGATATTCACAATTCTGCCATAACCGCGTGCAGCCATTTTAGGTGCTAATTCTCGAATCAAAAATGTCGGAGCAATTAAATTTATTTGCAGCGCATCTTTAAAATTTGCGTCAGTAATTTGCGGGATATTTTCTATAACATTGATACCGGCGTTATTTACCAAAATATCAATTTCGAGATGTGAATTTTTTTCGAGGAAATTTTTAATCGATTCTTCTGATAGAAGATCTAACTCCTGTCTGGTAGGAGTTAGAACTTCCAAAGCATTAGCTCTAAATAATTCTGCAATTGCTTTCCCGATTCCGCGAGAAGCGCCTGTTATAAGAGCTGTTCTTTTTTTCATTATTCAACAATGCCACCAGCCTGAGCGATCAATTTTTTATAACGAGCCTCAAGCATATTTAATCTTTGCTCATCTTCTTTATGAATTGCTCCATAAAAATCTCTTTTGTTTTTTAACCACATCAATTCAAAACCAACCGCTTTCAAAATTGCTTTATCCGCATCTTCTTCCAAAGCACCCGGACATTGGAAAATTACTTTTCTAGTTTCATAACGAGTTAAAGAACCTTCAGGCAATTTTCTAAAGAAAGGCAATGATTCCGCTGAAACAGCACCACCAATCAAAAGATCAAGTTTGCGTTCTTTAGCTTTCAAACCTATATTTTTTGCTATTTCAAAAATTTTATCTGAGTTCACTTCTTCTCTGTTTAATCCCATAGAACCTGTCATATCAACTCTTCCTAAAACTATACCATCAAGATCTCCAATTTCTGGCAAAGCCAACATTGCGTCAAGATTATTATATCCAGTAATGGTTTCGATATTTACAAAAAAGCAAACTTCTTCACGCTCTTCAGCAGAAAAAACTAATTTAGTTGCAGCTAGATATTTTTTTAGCGCATAAGGAGTTTCAACCATCGGAGCCACTATTTTATTAACCCCAATAACTCTTGCTTCATACATATCTTTAATTGCTTCGCATCCGCCGATTTTGATGGTTAAATCAAGTCCAGCTTTTGAGACAACTTCTTTAAGTCTCATTGCTTCTTCTAATCTAGTTCCTTCAGCTTCAAACTCTGCTTTTACACCAACAACATGATGATTTTCTTTAAGGTCCTGTAAGATAGTGACCATTTTCTTTTCTAAATTATTCATAAAGTCTTATTTGTCAGTTAATAGAAGCTGTTTATTGATGCTGTTTTTATTGCCGAGATACCAAGTATAAAGACTAGTTATTGAATCTTCAATTTTTTTAAACTCAAAATTTTTGATTTCTTTTTTTAACCTTGAATTGTCACCGCTATATTCCAAACCAAGTCCTTCAGTGGCAATTGTTATTGGTAAATTTTTCTGAGATATAACATTTACCATCTGAGCAATTTTGAGCAATTCTATCGAGGCATCAGGAGTAATATTGTAAGAATTATATTGCGTCTTTTCTTCAATAAAAAATTCTAAAATCGGCATCAAATCGTCAATATCCAGATAATCAAATTTACGATTTTGTTTGATGGTAATTGGTAAATCAAAAACCGCTTTACAGATTACATTAGAAATAAATCTGATGGCGTAATCCTCATATTTTCCAAATATTCCAAATACTCTTAGATCGATAATTTTATCAGATTTCTCGATATATTTTCCGGTGACATATTTACAAAATCCATGTTCATCAAGCGGAATATTTTTGCCGAAATAATCTTCTGACATTTTAGGCTTATAGTGTCTCATATCATATATCGCGCCTGATCCGATATTAATTAATTTTAGATAAGAATTTGCATATTTTTCTAGATTAAAAAACATGCGACTGTTGGTGTAAAATGTTCCACTAATATCAGAAGCGTTACGATGTCCAGGTTTACAAGCACTATGAATTACTATGTCGTAATGATTCTTTTCAAAAAAATTATGAACGCTTTCATCATCATTCAAATCAAGTTCTGAACGCTTTGGAGCGTGTATTTGATATTTTGTTGCTAGATAAGATTCTGATATATTTCTTCCGATAAATCCACTTCCGCCAGTTAAAAGGATTTTCTTCATTTTTTACCAGACCTTCCATGGAGCTTTTCCAGATTGCCATAGATCTTCAAGATGCACTTTGTCACGCAAGGTATCCATTGGCTGCCAGAATCCAGTATGTTTGTAAGCCATTAATTGATTGTTGCTTGCAAGATTCTTTAGAGGTTCTTGCTCCCACAAAGTTTTGTCACCATCGATATATTCAATCACTTTTGGTGATAATACAAAAAATCCACCATTGATGAAATTTCCATCGCCATCTGGCTTTTCTTGAAATTCTGTAACTAAACTTTTATCACTAATGTTCAAAGCACCAAATCTTCCCGGAGGTTGAGTGGCAGTTAAAGTAGCCAATTTTTTATGAGATTTATGAAATTCAATCAGCTTTTTTATATCAACATTTGAAACGCCATCGCCATAAGTAAGACAAAAATTTTCATCATCTTTAACATAATCATAAATGCGCTTCATTCTGCCGCCAGTCATCGACTCTTCACCAGTATCAACCAAAGTAATTTTCCAATTTTCCGAGAAATCATTGTGAATTTCCACGCTATTATCAGCCAAGTTCAAAGTCATGTCTGACATGTGAAGACGATAATTGGCAAAATATTCTTTGATCAAATATCCTTTATAACCAAGGCAAATCACAAAATGATTAATGCCGTGAGCAGCATAGATTTTCATGATATGCCAAAGAATTGGCTTACCACCAATTTCAATCATTGGCTTTGGCCTAAGATGAGTCTCTTCACTAATTCTAGTTCCAAGACCACCAGCTAAAATTACTGCTTTCATTAGATTTTTGTTTTTAAGAATTCTTCAATTGTAGAATGCATGTGAGCAATCATTTCTTCGCTCAAACCATGATGGCAAGCAAGAAGAGTACCACCGCGCATTATATTATCAGAATTTGCTAAACTTGCAGATTTTCTCATTTCAAGATTTTTGAATCCTGGTTGTCTGGTGATATTTCCAGTAAAAACTACACGAGTTTGAACGCTTCTTTTTTCTAGAAAAATTTGGAAATCACGACGCTGAAAAGGAGCGCTATCTTTAATAATTATCGGGAAAGCTAACCAGCCAGTTCTAGTGTTAGCAGTTTCTTGTGGTAGCGTGAAAAACTCTTCGTATTTTTTGAAGAAGTTAGTTTGAGTTTGATAATTTTTGCGACGAGTTTCGATGTTATTTTCTAAATCTTTCAATTGTTCTAAACCAAAAGCAGCACCAATTTCAGAACCTTCTAAATTATAACCGATTGTTTCGAAAACAAATTTTGCATCATAGTTAATGCCGTCAATATCAACATTAAAACGATTTTCAATTGCTTCAGATTTTTCATCAAAAATTGATGAGCTTCTGCCCCAAGAACGCAGTAATTTTGAATTTTTTAAATGCTCTTCATCATTGATGCATAAAGCGCCTCCATTACCAGCGCAGTTAATGATGTGAGATCCGTAGAAACTTGTGATCGACATATCTGACCAAGCACCACTTGATTTACCACCAAGAGTTGCGCCCAGAGTATCAGCTGAATCTTCGATAATTTTAAGATTATGTTTTTTAGCAATTGCCGAAATTTTGTCCCATTCGCAGATATTTCCAATCAAATTTGGCGCAATAATCGCCACAGTTTTGCTTGAAATCATTTCTTCAATTTTTGTCACATCAATGCAATAATTTGACGGACCAACATCAACAAAAACCGGAACCAAACCATTTTTCACAATACAGCCTACAGTGGTTGAAAAAGTAAGTGCCGGCGTAATCACTTCACCACCTTTTTTAAATCCAAAAGCTTCAACCCCAATATAAAGCGCTGAAGATCCAGAATTCACATAAAGACAATGTTTTTTGTCGAAAAGAGCAGCAATTTTTGCTTCAAATTCTCGGGCATATTTGCCCATTTGCGTGCCTTCTTTTAAGCAATTAACTACAGCGTCAATTTCTTTTTTTCCGTAAACAGTTTTGGCGTAAGATACAGATATCATTTGAAAGATTTAAATTATTGATTTGAAAGAGATTTTTTAGAACCAGACTTCACTTTTTGTAACAGACAAATATCAGTTAAATTGTTTTGAATTTTTACAATCTTTTTCTCCAAAGATCTAGAAACTCTTTTAATAAAAGACTTTTTCTTAATTATAAGAAAGTCTGTTCTTAAAGAGTCAAAATGATCCCAATTTCTTAAGGTAATTGACTCTTTCTTGTTATAAATACCAGAATCTTTAACTACAACTTCAGCTATCAAATTAAAAAAGTTATATTTATCCATTACTAGATCACGAGCCTGAAGAATCTTATCTTTCGATTTCTCATAAGTATTCTCCTCAAGTACTCTTTCAATAACTGCAAAAGAAGCTTTTGGATATCTGATGTCAATTTGCGTTAACATTTCTTGGTCAAAATAATCGTGAATGTTAGTTGCGCCAGAATAAATTGGATAAGATCCAGCCATATAACAATCAGCTAACTTTTCTGTCCAATAGTTAGGATAACTACTATTTTCTAATGAAAGATGGTATTTATATGGAGCAATTCCATCCCATTTATTTGGCATATCCTGAATTCCAGAGCCAAACCAATCTAATTTATCTTTAAAATGATTTTTGGCTTTTTTACAGAAATCTAATCTAGCTCTATGTCCAGGACTGCATATTTTATTAGAGCAGAATACAGACATAAACTTGGTTTTAGGATATTCTCTAATGGATTTAAAATCATCATAACCAAAACCGTCACCACTCCAATTATTAAACTCATCATTTGATTTTATTGGATGCCCTGCATCAATCCACCAATTTAAAGGTGTATGAGATTTATAAACTCTAGGATGTTTAAAGTTTTCATAACCAAGAAAAATCCTATAAAATTGATTTATAAAATCTTGCAATCCGTCATATCTTATTGTTGATGGCGCTTCTCCAGCAAAAAAGAGAATATTTTCTTTCGGACAAATACAAGTTTCTTCTGCAGATCTTATATCTCCCATTATAACCCAATAATCAGCTTCTTTTATGCTGTCATCATTAAAATAAAATTCACATCCGTGCCATAAATTAGAACGATTAGGCAAGAATTTTGTAACTAATGGGTTTGAGTGGTCAGCTTTTGCAACCGAAGTTCCAGCACAACTGATTTTTACTTTGATGGTCATTTTTTTTAATGTTTAGTTACTTTTTAACTTAAAATCTTTTTTTTAACTTTTTTCTAGCCTTATAAACTAACTTTGCTTTTTTGATTAAACCAAAAATTCCACCACGAGCTGGGGCTGATTTTAAAATATTTAGCTGACGATTTTTCATTTCTTCACGAGAGTTTTTAGTGATATTTTTGCTATTTCCCAAACTATTTTCCCAGGCTTTTCTGTGCTCCTCATCACTAAATTCTAGCTTGGTTTGACGCCAATTATAAATTGATCTGTGGCAATTTAGAATTCTACCTCTCTTTGCCATTTCACATAGAAAAACATGGTCTCCACCAATAATATAATGACCGCTATGTTGAGATATTTTTGCAATTTCAGTACGATAAATTCCAAATAATCCTACACATTCATGAAGATGAGCGATTAAAGTAT
>CAMCME010000047.1 GCA_945875925.1 Rickettsia typhi
AGTATAGCTTAAACCCGGGAGTAATTCATAAGAACCAGACCCAAGCTGCATTGCATAAGGTAATCTTGAACCTTGGTCATTTTTCTTAATGCTGCCAGTTGGAAGTGAAACACCTAAGTTAAATTGAGCATGGCTATTGGAATCTTTGAAGAAACCGTACATTGTGTTAATTGTTGTATCGCCAAACCCAGAAATATTTTGACTGGTTGTTTGATCATTATTCATGCCATCGATCATTTTCATGCTGTTAGTCATGAAATTTCCCATTGCCATTAATGTTAATTTATCATTAACACCATACATAGCTCCAACCATGTGCATTTTCATGCTCATTTTTGAAGGTGACATCATGTAGTCACTTAAAACATCGGCAGTAGAAAGATTATTAGTTCCATTTCTGTTACCCTTCATGTTCATGTAATCATAGCGGTAAGATAGCATATATTCACCTTCTTTGTGAACATGATCACGCATAATTCCAATAGGGGCATGGGCATCTGGCCTGCTATTGTAAGAATCGTCAGCAAAAGCTGAAAAACTTGTAAGAGATAAAGATGTGGCAATAAGAGCTGCTAATGATTTATTAAGTTTCATAGGCTTGAATGAATTAATGAGGTTTAAGTTTAACTTGCTTAACGCAAGAAAAGTAAGCTTAAACCTCATTATATAAGCTATGTCAAACAAGCTTTGTTAGATGAGACAATTTGTCCAATTTAATAAATTTATGCATTTTTCTTCTTCACAAATTTCACAATCACCTTGCCATCTTGCTTAGTAATCTCTGGCTCTATTTTTTCATCATATTGCGGAGTTGAGAAGCTGTAGCTAAAGCTGGAAGAAGACTGAGATGCTGATTTTTTATCCTTTGTTTCTTCATTTTTCTTAGCTGAAAAAGTTAAGAAACCATTTTTTATACTCACCAAAATTTCTTCTTTATTAAATCCCGAAAAGCTTAATTCGTAATAATAGTTATTCTCGTCTTGCCTTGTCACAACTGAGCTATTCTCGGATTTAACATTTTTATTTTTCTTCGATTCATCGAAAATTTTTGTCATATGCTTATGTTGATCGGCAAAAATATCATTCATTTTTTTTTGCATTTGATTCATCTCAGCAAAGATTAAAGCAGGGTTTTCGAAAAAAGGATCATGGTCAAATGAGGATAATATTTTGCGCTGCTCTTCCATAATTCTTTCAAAATCATCAGACCAAATTTGCAGATTTTTAACTTGTTGTTTGGTGTAAACACTTTCTTTGCTTAGCGCGACACTTTGAACTAGCGTGGCTATAGAAACGCCAACCAATGTGAAAATTGAGGCGATAAAAATTTTAGATTCGCGCAATTTCATATAGCGCGCCTCAAGATTTTTTAAATTGAATTTCTTTTTTTTGTTATTTTCTGATTGGTGGTTTTTTGATTCATTAGTGAAGTTTGTCATATGCTAAAATTAACTAAATTAAGTGGTTAATAAAAGAATAATTCTTGATTTAGATATTTCTGGCTTGCTTTCGGGGCGTAAAAATAGATCTAAATTATCAAGATATATTTTATATGTTTTCGAGTGAAAAAAAATTCAAGACATGAAAATAAATTTTTTGTTATTTCCATTTCTGTCGTTACTGCTTAGGAGGGAATGACAAGGAATAATTTAGTAACTTTTTTCTTTAACAGGCGAATGAGTTTATGTGAAGATTTCTCACAATTTATTAATCGCAATTTATGAGTAATTTATGACTCAAATCAGCTTAGTTAAAAAAATATTAGCTGTGGTTTTTCTGACAGGTTCTTTTTTAGGAATTTACACTTCAAGCCTTGTTGCCAAAACAAGCGATCAGCCTTATAACGCACCAGAAATCGTCGGAATTGAATCTTGGATTAATTCTCAGCCGCTAAAAATTGCTGCCCTAAAAGGCCAAGTGGTGTTGGTGGATTTTTGGACTTATTCTTGCATCAACTGCATCAGAACTTTGCCTCATATTAAAGATTGGCACGAAAAATATCATGATAAGGGTTTGGTGATTATTGGGGTGCATGCGCCAGAATTTGAATTTGAAAAGTCTCTTTTAAATGTAAAAAAAGCGGTGGAGAAATTTGAAATTAAATATCCGGTGGCGCTAGACAGCAATCTTAAAACTTGGAATAATTACTCAAATCATTATTGGCCTGCGCACTACTTAATCAACAAAGAAGGCAAGGTTGTGGAAGTTCATTTTGGTGAAGGAAATTATGAAAATACTGAAAATAAAATTAGAGAATTATTGGGGCTTGAAAAACTTGGAGCGGAAAAATTTGTCGTAAAAAATTCTTCAGAATCTCAATTCAAGAAACAATCTCCTGAAACTTATTTAGGAAGTGATCGCGCCCGAAATAATGTGAATGAAGATTTGAAGAATCTAAATTTTCCAAGTGCAATGGCGCTTGATAAATGGTCTTTAAGTGGCAAATGGAAAATTGCACGAGAATATATAGAGAGTGGCCGCAAAGGTGATGCGATAAGATTTAATTTTGAAGCAAAGAAGGTTTTTTTGGTGATGGAAAATGTTAGCAAAAAACCAATTAAAGCTGAGATTTTTGTAAATGAAAAATTAGTGAAGAATGTTGAGATAACTTCATCGCAATTATATGAACTTGCTGATTTAAAGGATTCAACTCAAGCAATCATCGAAATCAAATTTAATAATTCAGGAGCGCGCGCTTATGCTTTTACATTCGGTAATTAGAAAATCGTTATTACTTTTGATCATGTCATTTTTCTGCGAGTTAGCAATGGCTAAGGACGAAACAGTGAAGCCAAAAAAAGATTTATCTAAACTTACAACCTTTCAAAAATATGTAACCCAGAAAGGCGGCACTGAACCTGCCTATTTTAATGAATATTGGAATAACAAAAAAGAAGGGATTTATGTGGATGTGGTTTCGGGCGACCCTCTATTTTCTTCAACCGAAAAATATGATTCTGGCACTGGCTGGCCAAGCTTTGTGAAGCCAATTGATGAGTCGAAGATTGTTGAAAAATCGGATGATTCTCTTGGTGATGACCGAGTGGAAGTGAAATCGGCAAAAGCAGATTCGCATTTGGGCCATGTTTTTACTGACGGTCCTTATGATCAAGGTGGTTTGCGCTATTGCATAAATTCAGCATCGCTGAAATTTATTCCGAAGGAAGATTTGAAGAAAAATAATTATGGAGAATATCTTAAATTATTTGATCAGAACTAACTTGTTTAAGAATGCCATTTCATAAACTCTTGCGAAAATCCTCCTCTTCTTTCGTTGAAGATCTCAAATATTTTAGCGATTTATCTAATCATTTTTCTATTGAACAAGTAGCCAGCGTGCTTGGCCAAATTGAAGAGGTTGAGCAGAATATTGAGAAGATTCGGAATGTTTTGATGCGGAAAGTTTAGGGTTTTAGAAGCCTTTGAAAATCTCGTCCTCATTGTTCAACTCATCTTTGTGATTTAAAATAATATCTTGAATTAGTGTTGTAATTTTCGGATCAATTTCTTTGCGTGAGGCTATACCAAACTAAAAATCTAATGATCGCATTAGCTTCATCTTTTTGGTAAAAATTAAAACTTAAAAAAACCAGCGGTATATTGATACAGCAAGTTTTTTTAAGTTTTAATTTTCCCTCAAAAATACTTTGCTACTGCGATCAATAGATTTTTAGTTTGGTATAGAATGGTTTGGGAGGAAAGAGTGAAAATGTTGTTTGGCAGAGAAGGGTAGAAAAATTTTGAAATAACTCCGCTTTTCAGAAATGGTGCGATTTTTAGGAAGTTTTGGGCTTCTGTGCTGGAAATTGAGATTAGTTCTAAATTGCATTTTTCTAGAGCTTCGTGGAAGCTTGAATTGGGGTGTCCGATGAAATAAACCCAGGCATCGATTTTTTTATCGCACATCATTTTGAAAGATTGTGAGGCGGCGAGATTCACGGTTTTTTTTGTCTGGATGTTGAAATAAGAGAAATATTTTTGGGTTATTAAAGCGCTTGTAGAGCCGATGCTGCCAATATTCACAACTTTTCCCTTCAAGTTATCTAGAGATTTAATCTGCGAATTTTTTGGCACTAAAATGCTTAAATATTCGTCGTGAATTTTAGCTATGATCTCAATTTTATTTTCAAATTCAGAAAAATTTTTAACAAAAAATTTATTAAATTCTGGGGTTTTGATAATGCCGAAATCGGCTTCTGAAGCGGCTAAACCATATAGATTTTCTTCTGAACCTTTGCTTTCAAATGCTCTGCATTCATAACCATCTTTTGCATAATGATGATTAAAAACTTTGCAGATGCCGCTTGCGACAGAGAAAAAACTGGCTTTTTTGTCGCCCGAAAAAATTGTGAATTTGCTGCTATAAGCCCAAGTTAGTTGGGGCGTGATGGTTAAGAAAAATGTTAGGATGAGAATTTTTTTCATTATCTATTTTTTTCGATGTTGTTTCGGTTTATCTAGCAAAACTCATGAGATCTCTCGCTGGCGCCCGAGATGACGGGTGAAGGTTTCTTGTAGCTGGAATGGGTTGTAACCACTACTGTCCAACTAAGAATCAAACAGACTATAGGCTCCGTCAAATTCAGGTTGTTCATTTTTGCAATTCATTTTGATGAAGTCTCTCAGATTCTAAGCCTCTCTTTATTCGAGCGAACCCAGAATCTGAGAGACTTCATCAAAATGAATTGCACAGAATCGGAGACTGAAATTACTGACCTCTTCAACCCGTAAGGAGCGGAACCGGACAGTGGTGGTTGCAAACCCCGTCCAGCACATTACTAGAGCGAATCTTTCAGGGAATAATTCAAGAGACATTATTTGTTTTTCAATTTCGTCGATCACTTCAAGAGCTGATTTTTGTGATTCAATAGCGATATAGGAAAAAATATCTTCTAGTTTTTTGTAAACAGAAGAGTTGATGATGTGGTGTTTTTTCATTCAAATCTGGGCAAATCTGGGCAAATCTGGGCAAATCTGGTTATTTTTTGGTGATGTTCTTGCGTAATTTTTTAAATGCTTTTTGAGCAGGAATTACTTCATCATTTTCCATTTCTACTAATGCTGCTTTAATTTTGCTGGAGCTTTCAAGAAAGGCGATTTTATTGATCATTTCTTGGTAAGATTCTGGATCTAGAAGTACGGCCTCAGCTTTGCCGTTGATGGTTAGAATCGTTGGGTTGTGGGTTTTTTTGATATACTTTAGAATGTCGGAAGAGTTCTGTTTGAATTCGCTTAAAGAGCGAATACCATTTGTTATGTCTAACATGAAATTTAATATTAATTTAGTATTAAAAAATATTAAATTTAGTATTAATTAAATCTCAAGATTATTTTTTGTGGATATGATTTCGTTGATTACTTATAGATGAAATCTTAAAAAAATTTGTAGTAAGAAAATGAATTGTGAACTTAAGTTCACAATTTAAAAAATAGCTTATAAAGCCTTTATTCTTAAGGCTTAAACCTAGTCAAAAAATCTAACTCATCAAGAACTGCACTAAGAATTTTAACCCCGCTAAGAAAGTTAAGATTGCGATCATTTTTTTCAAAAATTCTTCGCTGATTTTTAGGTGAACTTTATGTCCAAGTTTTACTGCTATAAAAACTGGAATTACGGTCCACCAAATTTTGCTTAAGAAATCTAAATGGATTTGGCCTTGAATTGATAATTGAATAATTCTGATGAAGTTAAATGCCGCAAAATAAACGGCCATTGTGGTGCGTAATTCGGATTTGTTTTTGAAATCTTTTCTAAGCGCGTTAATTACAAATGGGCCGCCGATTCCGAAGGCGCCGTGAGAGATTCCGCCAATAAAAAGCAATTTGCTTTTGAAAATTTTTGGCAAAATTAAATGATCAAAATACATGGTTTTGATCGAGATCAAAAGCAGCAATAATCCTAAAATTCCCGCCAACATTGAAACGCTAAATTTACTGAAAATAAAAACGCCAATCATGGTGCCCAGCAAGCAAAGTGGGATGATTGAGATGAAGAGTTTTTTATTAAATGATTTGTGATCGGTGTAGGCGATGTAGCTGCTGGAACATGTTCCAATGTAAAGTCCCGCCAAAATCATTTCTTTGATGTCGATGATGAAGCCAAGAAAAGAATAAGCGATTAGTCCGCCACCTGTTCCAATAATGCTTTCAACAAAGAAGCCAAGAGAGAAAAATGTTGCGATTAAGATTGCGACTGACATAAATTAATGAGAAATGGCGTTCAAGATAAATTAAATCTGACAGCGTTTTTTTAAGGTAGGTTCTTAACAATTAAGCTCTTTTAAAAGCTTTGAAAAGCAGTTCCGCCAAGCAAATATCAAGGCTCATCTCATAGATTTTAGAAAATATAATTCAACTAAATGAAAAGGCTTCTCCTACTTTCCTTACTTTTGCTTCCAACTCAACTATTCGCCCAAGATGATTTATCTCAAGCTTTGTGGTCGGATAATATTGGCGAATCTGATAAAAAAGATGGTGATGCAAAAGAACCTTTAATGACCAATAGATTGGTTTTTGATGTAAATTCTGACAATCAATACAGCGCAACTAATTCAAGAGATCAATATATAGACACCAAAGCAACCGCATTTTTGACTTCAAAAGTTAGGCTTGGTGAAAATTTTTCTATTAAAAGCAACCTTAGAATGGAAAGGGCTAATAAGGTTTCGGAAGATGATAAAAGAAAATCATCGGTAAATGGCGGTGGAAATAGAACTTTTGAAAATGAAGAAATTAATGTCAAAGAATTGACCGTTAATTATGACAATAAAAACCTCTCTTTGCTTGCCGGAAAATTTATCGCGAATTTTGGAGATGCTTGGAAAATAGGGCGCGGAATTTGGTCTAGAGAATTAACTTCTAGCTACATGCAGAAAGATAAATTGGGTCTTGGTGCAAGTTATAAAATGGGAAATTTACAAAAGACGGGTCTTTATAATTTTGGTTTTGCGGCCTTTACCAATGACAGAAAAAATCTAGATAATTCAATTTTAACTCAGAGAGATTCTGATCATAAATATGATGGAAAGGCAGGAGATACGAGATCTTTGCAATCATATGTAGCATCACTTGATGTTAATTTTAATTTTGGAAAAAAAGAGGAATTATTTTATCATTTCGCTTATCTAAACTTGGCGGTGAATGAAAAAACTAGTTTGGTTGATCAGACCAAAATTGAAGATCAAAAAGGTTTCGTGGCTAATGGAAAATATCTTTATCCAATTGGTGAGAATTTTTTGTTAGATAGTTTTATAGAATATGTAGATATGAAAAATGTAGGTGGTGATTCGGATGTAAGAAATAAATATGTTAATGCCAGTTTGGTTGGAGAAATTTATCAAAATTGGAATGTTACTTTAGCCGCCACAAATATTAAAAATAAGGTGATGGATGAAAATGGTTATGACCAAAATTTCATGGAAGTTTCTGGCGGTTATAAATTTGCAAAAACCTCAATCTTCGATAATTTTTTAGTGCAAATTGGTTATAAAAATATTCGCACTAATTACAAAACCAGTGTGAATGAGCAGCAAAGCTATGGTGTTTTGGCTCGTTATGTAAAAGCATTTTAATTTCCCATTCTCCGTTTAGGGGATCGGTTCCCTGCGTTAGCAGAACTGAAGGGTCTAAATTTATTTCTTCATGAAAAAACTTTTAATGGCAGTTCCAAAAGGTAGAATCCTTGAAGACCTAAAGCCTTTATTTACTAAGATTAACCTGATTCCTGAAAAAGAATTTTTCGATGGATCTTCGCGCAAATTGGTTTTTTCAACCAATCACAAAAATTTAAATTTAGTGCAAGTCAGAAGTTTTGATGTGGCCACTTTTGTAAAATTTGGCGCGGCTGATATTGGAATTTGTGGTTCGGATGTTTTGGAAGAATTTTCCTCAAACAAATTTTCCTCAGAAATTTTTCCAGTTTTAGATTTGGGCATTGGTAAATGTCGTTTATCAATCGCCGCAAATAAATCTTTGAAATTAGATCTTGAAAAGAAAAGTCACATTCGCATTGCTACTAAATACACTGCAATTGCCGATAATTATTTTTCGGCTTTAGGAATTCAGGTTGAAGCTATAAAATTAAATGGCTCAATTGAAATTGCTCCACAGCTAAATTTGTGCGATTACATTTTAGATTTAGTGAGTAGTGGAAAAACTCTTATTGAGAATGAAATGGTTGAACTGAAAAAAATTATGGATGTAAGTTCATATTTAATTGTTAACCGTACCTCATTTAAGACTGCTAATTGCGAATTAAATCAGCTAATAAAAATCTTTGATGTGGCCTAGATTTACCAAACAAATCACTAATTTTGCACTAGTCCTATTTTTTGCCGCTGCCTGTTTTATAACCACTTATAACGATGCCCAAGCCATTGGTTTTTCAGGTGCAAGAGATGTTAGTTGGGATTCTAGCGATAAAAAATGCAAACCTAGTAAAGAACTAGATTTTAATCCTTTCATGGGAAATCCAGATATTGACTGGGAAATTGATAATCCTATTTGCATCACTTTTGTAGCTACTTCTTATGCTTTATTACAAACAGGAAGTTGTCTTGCTGGAGCGCTTTGTGAAAATTATCCAGCTTGTGTTAGTAAAACTGCTTTGCTTGCTGTTGGCGTTCCTCTCTCGCCTTTAGATCCTGTAGAAACTTCTACAAATTCAGCTGTATGTTCTTCATATACTACTGCTTGTGGAGTTCCAGCCACTTCTGCAGTAGCTTGTCCAAAGGCAACTCTTTGTTGTAATGCTGGTTATGCCAACACCATAGCTAAAGGAATTGTGGTTTCTAATCTTGCGATAATTTACGCAGTTGCCAAAGACGCTTTTGAATATGCGCAAATTTGTGCCAATGACTGGCAGGTTTGGGCTAAGGTTAATAGTGATGGAGAAGAAGATAGTGATGGAGATTGGATGAGGGGGGCATATACAGGATCTCATAAAAAATATGTTCAGGATATTTTTAAGAATAATCAAGATGAGCTGAAGGTAGTAACTAGCAAAAACTATCGTGAATATCTTTATGGCGGAGAAGAATATGAAGATAATGGCAACAATTCTTGTTCAAATCCATCTACATGGGATAGTGCTAAGAGAACCCGGATTCTTGGTTATACTAGTGATAAGCAAAGATATTACATGAATGGTCCAGCAACGGCTTCAGTATATGCTTGTCAGAGATTTTTAACAGTGGATAGAGATGATGTGGGTGCCCAAAAAGCTTATGAATGTTGCAAAAAAAGAAGTCAGAATTCTGTCTGTATTAGAAGTAAAAACGCCATAGCAGATTGGGAATATAAATTCTGCGAAGTGGGTAGTAGATGTAATGTTGCTGGCGTTTGGTATGATGTGGTTGCTAGTCAAAAAAATCCTAGTTATGCCTGTGTCCAAACTTATTCCGTATGTCCTTATAACCACTTAATGGGAGGTGGAACAGAAACCACTGAATATAGAACTGACGACATTAGTAAGGTAAAAAATTATTGCCAAGTTTTCAGTCATTGCTCAAAAATACCAGTTCTGCCTTACATCTATACTAGTGATTTAGATGGTGCCTTTATTGATTCTTCATGTCGCGATATGAAGGGAGATGCGCAAAATGTTTTCGGATATAGTTCTTCCTTACTTCCGATTAATAATCGCGGCTTCTCTGCTCCTATGGCGCAATGCTTCAAAGAAACTTTGGAAAATTTATTCCTGAACCAAAGCGGACATTCTGAATGTGAAGATCCTGACGAATTTCCTGATGAAAATGAAGTTTGCGCTAGTGGAAATTATAAGTTCCAGAAGGGTGTATCCATGACTACCAAATCCTTCTTCCAAACTATACAAGATAACTTGCAGACTGCGATTAAAATGGCTTTAACCGTTTCAGTTATGGCTCTTGGATTCAATGTTCTTATGGGTGGCGGTCAGTTAGATAAAAAGCAATTGATGGGCTATATCATGAAGCTTGGCTTGGTGATGTATTTCGCTGCTGGAGACGGTTGGCAAAATGGCTTTGTGACTGGAATTTTGGGTAGCTCGGAATTGCTTTCCGACATAATGTTCCAGATTGAAGATAGTAGTGATGAGACAAAATTAGATGGCTGCCAATTCCCAAGATTTAACTATGCTGACAGCAATGAAGATACTAGATACAGTAATCCAGCTTACCCAACAGGAAAAGAATATTTAAGAATTTGGGATACTTTGGATTGTAAAATTGCCAGAGCTTTAGGTTTTGGTCCTGAAGTTTCAGTGCCGAATTTAGGAATGATGATTTTAGGTGGTTTCTTGACGGGGGGTGCTGGAATAATATTCATGGTCGGTACTTTAATGTTCGCCTTCTTCTTCATCGCAATCACGATTAAAGCTCTGCATGTCTTCTTAATGTCGACGATGGCGATTATAATACTTCTTTATGTCTCGCCAATCACCATTGTTTTAGCCATGTTTGGCCGAACCAAATCCATTTTTGATGGATGGTGGAAAGCGATTATGAGCTATGCCTTACAGCCAATGATTCTCTTTGCCTATATGTCGATTTTGATCAGTATTTTCGATATGGTAGCAATTGGCGATCTTACTTTTAAAGGAGATGGACATAATGCTCCAAAAACAGCTGTTTGTACGGGTGATGCTGAGGATACAAGTCTTTATTGCATCTTCAATGTTGCTGATATGAAAAATTTACCAGGTTTTGAAGTTATAGGAATTGGCTTGCCGGTTTTAACCTCGATGAATCAAACCAAAATCTATTCCATCATTAAAGCGGCATTCTTGCTTTATATTTTTATGAGCTTCTTGGATAAAATTTCTGCCCTTACTACGGCCTTGGTCGGAGGAACCAACCTCGATACACAAGGTGCAATGGGTATGATGAAAAAAATGGCCAGCACAACTTCTGGTGCATTAAGTGGTATTCAGCAGCGGGGTATGAATGCCATAAAGAAACATGGCGGAACTGCTCTTCGAAAGGGTGGAGAGATGGCATCGAAAGCTAAGGAAGAAATTAATAAAGGCAGTTCTGCTGCTATGGGTGGCAAAAAAGCTAAAGGTCCTAAAGATTCTCCAGATGATAAAGTTGGTGATTCTAATGAAGAGTCCTCTACAGAAAGCGCGGTTGAGATTTCTAATGAACCAACTACAACTCCTCAAGTCGAGCCAGTCAAAGATCCAGTTGATCCCGTTGTTGAAGAGGAGAAGAAAGAAGAACCAACTTCATCTAATGATCCTGCAACAACAGAAGCTCCTACAGATAAGCCTGAAGAGAAAGCAGAAGAAAAAGAAGAAAAAGCAGAAGAAAAAAAAGAAGAAAAAGTAGAAGAGAAAAAAGAAGAGGCTGCAGCAGAACCAGCAGCAGAAGAGAAGGAAGATGAATCTGCTCCTTCTGAACCTTCAGATCCTCCTGAAGAACCAGCAGAAACTCCTGCAGAACCAGCAGAAACTCCTGCAGCAGAAAATAAGTCTGGCCATAGTTATCAAGATCATACTGAATCTTCTAAAGCCAAGATTACTCAAAAATCAGATAAAGCGCCTGATGCTTTGAAAAAAGGTGGCGGCACTAAAAAACCTGAAGTTGCAAAGACTGGAACTCCAAAATCTAGAGAAGCTGCAAACCCTGTTGATAAACAAGCTGCGGCTGCGGCTGATGGCAAAGCGAGAAGAGCTGCTGCTGCTGCGAAATCTGGTGGTTCAGGCAAGGCTGTTTATGGGGCTAGAAATACTAATACAAAAGCTAATTTACAGAATAACCAAGTTACTACTACCAATAAGGGTAAGAAAGGTAAAAAATAACTTCAGAGTTTTAGTGATTCTGTAGTCATTTATGATGTTCTTTGTGGAGAAGAATTTTCAATCTTGTTCCTACCTTCATTAAAATTTGAATGCAGTTTCTATAACAAACTAAAAATTTTCATTCTCAATAAAGCTTGTTTGCTTCCGCAAAGATTAGTCCATTAATACGGCGTAAAATAAAAGCTATGCTAGATGCAACCTATAAAAAACTAAATATCTTTAGTTTGGTATATAGTTTTTATTTTACGCCGTAGGAACGGCGCCCCACTTTGTGGGGACCCCACATACCAAACAAACTTTATTGAGAGTAAAGATTTTTAGTTTGGTATAGATTGATTTTGGTATAGTCAATCATCATCTGCAACTTCTTCTAATATCTCTGATTGTTGTGTTAGTAAAGAATTAGAAATAAGATCTTCTAGCTGTGCTAAAATTTCTTCACTCAATCCTTCTAGATTTTCTTCTGATTTTATATTTTCAAGAGCCACGCCATAGGAGGTTAAACCCTCTTCGTTTGCAGCATTAGCATCTATTCCTTTTTTTAATAGAAGATCGCAAACTTCTAAATCACCATTTTCCGCTGGTGCAAATAAAGCATTTTCACCACTTTTATTTTCCATATTTAAATAGTTTTTTAAAGTTTCTTCAGGAAAGGCTTCTATTAAATCTTTGCAGGCTTGAACTTTTCCAGAGCGAGCTGCCCAATGTAAGGGGGTTTCATCTTCAATATCTTTTGCATCAAGACCAGCACCAATCTCAATAAGTCTGTTGTAAATATCTGCGCGACCATTTGCTGCTGCCAAATGTAAGCGAGTTTCGTCATGATCTCCAATTACATCATTAACATTTTCTTCATTAATTATTCCGTCATTTAAATTTATTACCATATGATCTAGAAACTCCTCAAGATTTAAAAGCTTATCTTCAAAAATAACGGAGCTAAATTGCTCTTCTTCATTTTGAGATATTGCAGGCATTTGTGATCCAACCACACTTTTATATCCTGTTTTACTTCCTTTGTTAATTCCGCTGTCCATTGTGAAACTATTTTTTATTGAAAATGAGTAATACCAAATTGCATTTAAAACATTAGAAGCATCTATTTCTCATGTTTTGAATACAATTTTGGTATAAGAAATTTAAGTCCTAGCTAAAAGGATTTTTATGCAAAAAGATATAAATCTAGTTTAGTATTTATAATAAATTTAAAATTAATTTAAGAAATCTCGAATTTTTTCCGCAATGGCTTTGTTAATTCCATCCAGCCTAATTAAATCTTCAACTGTTGCTGATTTAATTTTATCCAAAGATCCAAAGTGATTTAACAAAGCTTTTTTACGATTTTTTCCAATTCCGTCAATGTCATCTAAAGA
The DNA here is from genome assembly GCA_945875925.1 of Rickettsia typhi. Classification (GTDB taxonomy): domain Bacteria; phylum Pseudomonadota; class Alphaproteobacteria; order Rickettsiales; family UBA1997; genus UBA2645. The sequence goes on from CAMCME010000047.1 coordinate 13,153, forward strand.
AGATTTTGTTACAGATTTAGCGCGTTTATTTCGGTGAGTTGTAATAGCGAATCGGTGTGCTTCATCACGCAGTTGTTGCAGGTAATACATTATTTTGTGGGTTTTTGGCAAAGTGAAAGAATGCACTTTCCCAGCAACCTTTGAACTCCCCGACATTGCGTCGCAAGCATCGCTTGCAAAGCATGTCTTCCCCTCTTCCTTGGGAAGAGGGGGTAGGGGTGTTGGGAAT